>NZ_QFGB01000013.1:0-90256 GCF_004369245.1 Pelotomaculum sp. FP
ACATTATAACACATTACGCAAAATTACTCACTAAGAATTGGAGAGAATTTGACATTTTTTTAATAAAAAAAGCCCTGTTTTCAAGGCTTGTAGAGATTTCTATATTAGCGCAAGTGTCAAAGACCCGGATAAACACTTCTTCGATCATTCCGCAAGGCATTTGGGTACACAAAATAAGCAGGTTAAAAATCCCGCTTCTGTGATACAAATGATTACCTTATCGGACGACCGACATCAACACACCTCTTTATTTGAAATATAAATATAAAATAGCATATAGCCATCAAATTGTCAAGGCTGATAGGAAGCAATTAACCACACGATGTACTACGTGTAATCGTTTAGCTTTCCTTGTAGGAATTGTAAAATGACATAGGGCGATATAACTATGTCAAAAGAACAGGCAAAATATGACTTTAAGGCTATGGGACAGGCCATAAAGGAAGCCCGTCTAAAAAAGGGCTGTACGCGGGAACAATTAGCGCAGGAAGTTGACCTTGCGCCCCGATACATTATGTCCATTGAGAACAAAGGCCAGCACCCGAGCTTTCAGGTATTCTATGAGCTTGTCACCTTGTTTCACATATCGGTAGACCAATTCTTTTTTCCAGATATCGGTGCGAAAAAGACAACGCGCCACCGCCAGCTTGAAAGTCAACTTGACGAATTAGGGGAAGCGGATTTAATTATCATGGCGGCTACCGCAAAGGGAATACAAGAAACCAAAGGAACGGGGGAATAAAATCTCCGCTTTCTTTATTAAAGAAATGTATGAAACGCCGTAACCTTATAGATTGCGGCGTTTTTCCTGCGTCTAAAATCAGAAAAAAACTTGAGTTCCTGTTTGCCAAAAAGAAACTTCTAGCCCATAGGCGGGATAGATATTTTGTATCCCGTTTTGGATTTCCGTCATTAGCGGGTATTTTGAAATCTATTTCGCTTTTCCGCTATGGGTATTGTGCCTAATGCAATCGCATCATAATTTGCTTTATCTTTACAGAAGTCAGGCATACTTTCTGTTTCCGCTATAGAAGAATAGTTTCCGGTGCCCACAATAATGTGATCTAAGACTTTGATCTCCAAAGGATGGAAAATATCCACAATTCTTTGGGTCAAGGCTTTATCTTCCGGGGAAAAATTCTGGGAGCCTCCGGGATGGTTATGGGCCAGAATGACCGCATTGCAATCACAGGCCAAGGCGTACTTTAATATTTCCCGTGGATAAACGGCTGTCTGACCAACACTCCCTTCCGACATGGTTTTTATTTCGATTACGTTATTGCCCCTGTCTAAAAAAGCGACCATAAATCGTTCTTTGTCCTTCATCCCGCTTAAGAGTGCGTAAAAATATTGACCTGCCGCAGTTGATGAATTGAAGGTAATTTTTTCATTGCTCTCATAGATTTTCAAAAGGTTGTAGGAAGCAATGAACTCATTGAGCAGTCCGATTTTTTCGAGCTGCTTTTCATTTGGTTCCATAATGCGGGGATGCTCCAAGATGTTAAAGGGGTTGTTTTGTTTTACATACCGCTGAACCTTTTTGTAGGGCAGACCTGTTAATGTTGTCAGCCCTTTTAGAAATTTCTCGGTATGCCGTGTGTCTGACCTCATATTATATCCGCCCCCTTTTGTCGTCCAATATCTCAATCAGGGCTTGTATGCTTTGCAGTTTCCCGAAAGTCTCAGGGGCTAAGTCCGCCGATTCAAGATGCTGAAAAAAGTTTTTGATTCCCCTGCGCTGAAAGCATTTCTGAATTTTTTCTTTGGTATCCCCGTCCAGGCTAAGCAATTCGGCCAGTAAACCCGCGCACTTTTTATATTCCGACTCCCTTAACGTTTCTAAATTCATCCTTTCTTCCACCTTTCGTATAATCTAGCACTAATAAAAAGTACGATGGCGTGACAACCAACCAATTGGCTATCACGCCTCCGTTATCTTTTGGGTGGTCGTCAGCAACTTTTTAATCAGGCAATACTTACCATGCCGCCGTATAATTGGAGAAGTACAGCAGGGGATCTACCCTGGTGCCGCCGACATAAACCTCAAAGTGCAAATGCGGACCTGTGGACAATCCTGTGCTGCCCACCAAGCCGATGGTCTGGCCCTGCGTCACTGTTTGTCCGACACCGGCGCTCATTTGGCTCATGTGGGCGTAAAGGGTCTTATTGCCGTTGCCGTGGTCGATGATAACATAGTTACCGTAGCCGCCCGCGTCGTAAGCGGCGGTTGTGACCACGCCGTCCGCGGCAGCCAGTACCGCCGTTCCGTATCCCGCACCGATGTCAATGCCGCTGTGGGTTTTGTAGACGCCCAGGACGGGATGCAGCCTTGTGCCAAAAAAAGAAGTTACATAGTTACTGTCGGCGCTGGGCCAGATATAGAGGCCATCCGCAATAACGCCCGTTCCATCCCCCAGGTGTCCGACACCTGTGATCAGGGCCATAAAATACCGGTCGTATTCTCCGCACAAAAGCTCCTCCAACACTTCCCATTGGTCGTTGTTAAAGCCGTAGATTTTCGCCTGCTCCCCTGCGGTTCGCTGGGTAATGATGATATGCAGAATGCGCTCGTACCACGTTCCCCCGTCGCTGTCGGTATGCGCCACGACTTCTATCCAGTGGTCGATTTCCGTCATGTCCCAAAACACTTCCCGGATAAGGTCAATACGGGTTTGGTCAATGGTAAAAACATCCATGCCCTCGTCGGTCAGGGCGGTTTTGACGGCGAACACGGCCAGAATGTCTATCCAGATATTGCCCCGGCTGCCTCCGGTGCCGACGTACTGAACATCCAGCGTGTCCCATGTATTGTCGTTCTTGATGTCCTCTATCCGCTGGTTGTATTCCTCATTCACTTCCTGTATCACCACGGAGACGGGCGTTACCTCCGCATCCTTGTTCTCGTCGGAAAAGAGAAGTCCAAAGGGTGACGCGAACAGGGCGGCCACTGCGATAATAATCAGGAACAGGGCAAGGACAGCCCCGCCTGAGCCCACAAGGGCGATCAGTCCTTTAGTCAATGCGGCGGCGGCTTTGATGGTTAGCTTCATCATATGAATAGTAAATTTGGCGGTGGCCCTTGCCGCCTGCGCCGCCCGTTGTGTCGCTTTTATGCAGGCCTGCGCGGTTTTGGCGGCGGCTTTAGCCGCCGTCTGAGAGGTTTTTGCGCCGGTCTTTGAGGTTTGCCCGGCGGTCTTGACCGATTTCCGCGCCGTTTTAATTCTGCCCCTGGCAGTTTCCTTGACCGCTTTGCTGCCGGACCGGGCAGATGGCCGGACGGTGCGGCCAGTGCCGCCGATGCCGGTTGGGGCGGTATGCCGTGTTGTATTTCCGCCTGATCTGAACACGGGACTTGGAATGGCCTGGGCGCTTTTGGTTTCCGCCGCCTGAATTTCTCTGTTTAGGGTAAACCGCGCCTTTGCCCGGCTCTGAACAAACCGTCGTTTTGCCAATTCATTGGGCTTGGCCAGGGTATATTTTCGTTTACCTCTTTCCGTCACTTTAAATGGGACGGCTTTTCGCCGGGCCGATGGCTTGGCCTGCGCGGGAGATTGGGGCTGTGCAGGTGCTTTTCCGGCCTTGGGCGAGGCAGCTTGCCTTCCTTGGGAAACGGCGCTCCGGCGCGCTTGGGGACGCCCGGTTTCGGAAGGGGAGGAGGTCTGCTCCGTAGCATGGCCGTCGGCAGCATCGGCGTGATGGCTGTCCAAGGGAGAATTGCGGCGTTCCTTGATTTTTTGAACCGCCTTTTGGCCCTGACGCCCTATCGTGTGAACAGCTTCATTGCCGACCGTTTCCACGCTTTCCTTTACCTTATCCCCGGCATACGCCACATAGCTGTCGTCTTCCGGCCGCTGCGTTTGCTCGGACTGATCCTTGGTGCGGATAAAGGTGTTTTTCGCCCTGCGGGTTACATCAAGGCTTTTGTCCAGCGCCTTAATGTCCTTGACGGTGGCTTTGGTTTTGATGTCTTTCAACGCGCCCAACCTCCTTCCAGGGTTTACTGACTACCGCGCCTGTGCAAAAATATGGGGCGCGATGCGTTCCAAGTTCCGGCAATATTCGGGATAGCGCAGCCGGACGGCTTCAAAAAAGTAGGGGGCAAAGCCGCAGTCAAACATCTCGTAAGGCGTGGAACGGTTTTCTTTTCCTTCCTCCGTCCAGCCGTTCCAGAGGTTGAAGGCCAGGCGGCACAGACGGCGGGTTCCGCCCGTCTGCCACGGGGCCGCAAGGCCCTCCGGCCTGATGCCGTCCTCCTTGAAGTCAAAAAGGCTGTAGATGTTCCGTCTTGTTTCCGCGCAGATGCCCATTGCATAAAAAAACGCCTGGTGATAGGCGTCGTCATTGCGGGTTTTGGCGAGCATTTGATGGAAAAAAGCCTTGTGTTCCCTGTCTGCAAACCGGATGGCTTCCATTGTGTTTTCCTCCTTCAAAGTAAATGAACGGCTGTCTGAAAATTACGGTCAGCCGTTGGTGCTTGGCAGCTTAATTCAGCCTTGCGCTTGTTCGCCTGGTTTCGTCGTCATCAGGTTGTAGAGCTTGGTGTTACGCGGGAATTGGTCGGTGAAGGGTACCAGAGAACTGCCCACCTTGATGAGGCCGTTGCCCGCGTCCACGTTGGTGATATAGCTGAGTTGCAGGTCGGAAATGTTCAGGAGTTTGGCAAGCTCCATGCGGTCGGTACTGGCCTGGTTGAGCATGACAATGAATTCGCTGTTGGCCAGCATGGTCCGGGCCGTATGCGATTGCAGCAGGTCGTCAACATTCTGGGTGATCCCCGTGCAAAACGCGCCGTACTTGCGGACGCGCTTCCAGAGGGTGAACAGGAAATTGGCGCTGTACTCATGCTGAAACAGCAGGTAGATTTCATCAATAATAATGAAGGTGTTTTTTCCTTTGGCCCGATTCTGGGTGATGCGGTTCAGGATGCTGTCCAATACGACTAGCATGCCGATGGGCAGCAACTGCTTACCTAAATCCAGGATGTCGTAGCAGATCAGGCGGCTGGTCACGTCCACGTTGGTGGGTTTGGCAAAGGTGTTCAGGCTGCCGGAGGTAAAAAGCTCGATGGCCAGGGCGATTTCCTGCGCTTCCGGCTCCGATTGCTTTAGTAACTCTGCATGGAAGTCCTGCAAGGTGGGCGTTTTTCCCTTGAAATTGCTTTGCAGGTACTTCCGGTACACGCCGGCGGTGCAGCGGTCGATCAGAGATTTCTGCTTCGCCCCCAGGTTCTGGCCGCCCATCAATTGCTCGCACAGGGACAGGACGAATTCGGATTTCAGGATGACCGGGTTTGCACCGTCCCCATAATCCTTGCTCATATCCATCGCGTTGATGTGGTTTTCTGAGGTTGCGGAGATATGGATGATCTCGCCACCCATTGCCTTGACCAGCGACGAATATTCGCGCTCCGGGTCGATGAGGATGATGTCGTCATCGCCGGCAAGCATCTGATTGACGATTTCCCGCTTGGCCGTAAAGGATTTGCCGGAGCCGGACACGCCTAATATAAAGCTGTTGCCGTTTAATAACAGCTTGCGGTTGGCGATGATCATGTTCTTGCTGATAACATTTTGGCCGTAGTAAATGCCGCCGCTGTGGGCAATCTCCTGCGCCCGGAAGGGGATGAACACCGCCGTGCTTTCGGTGGTCAGGGTCCGGATGGCGTGGATTTTACGCAGGCCGTAGGGCAGCGCCGTATTCAGGCCGTCCATTTGCTGCCAGGTCAGGGTGGAGAACTGGCAAAGGTGCTTTCTGGCCGTGGTCAGCAGGGTTTCCGTGTCGCTGTCAAGCTGCTCCTTGCTGTCCGCGATATGCGCCATCGTGAGGACGGCGAACATCATGCGCTGGTCGCGGGTGGTCAGGTCATCCAGAAACTCCTTGCTTTCCCGGCGCTGCTGCTCCATGTCGTAAGGCACGACGGCGGAAAAGTTGTTATTTTCGTTCTGCCGCCGCTGCCAGTTGGTGATGTTGGTCTCCACCCCCAGCAGCCTGTTTTCCACCTCCCGCACGGCCTCATCAGTGGGGATGGGGATGATGTCCAAAGACAACATCATGTTGCGGTTCATGTCGCACAGCTCGGCTACCATGCTGTCCTTGATGAAGGTGGCAAACTCCCGCAGGAAAATAACGCGCCCGAATCTGCTTCCCATGCGGAAATGGTCGCGTTCAAACTCAAAGGTGTCGGGGCAGATGTAATCCTTGAAATCGTGTCCCTTGCGCATGGTTTCGGACAGGTCGAACCGAAAATCTGTTTCCTCGCCGGCCCGGAAAAAGTCGTGCAGGATGCGCAGCCGGTCGATGGCGTCCAACTCCACGCATTTGGAACCCAGGTGAGAAAAGTGGGTAATCAAGTCGGTGCCGATGCGGGAAAAGTAGCTTCTCGCTTCCTCAATGCTCTTTTTCGCCACCGACACGGTGACATATTTGTCCTGCACGATGCTGTTCGCGCCGGTGGCCTTCTCCAGCAGCATCCTGTTGTATTCCCTGCGGTAGTCGTCCAGTCCGTCCTCCCGGAGGGGTATCAAAATAGAGTTTTCAAAGTCCGTCTTATTCATGCGGCGGTTGTTGATGGTGATTTTGGTGGTCGCGCCGCTGTCAAAGGAATTGAGCAGTTCCGAGTAGGACAGAAACATGGCTTCCTTGTCCTCCTTGGAGGCCACGGCATAATTGATGTCCTCAAAGCGAAAGGTTCTGGAAAATTTATTGCCTACCTGAAAAATCCCGTCCGGCCAGATGGTGCGGATGGGGATGGCCTGCTGCACGCCCTTGGGGACGACAAACTTTTCCTTGTCCTGCTTCATGATTTTTTGCAGGGTCTTAATCATGGCGTTTCCATTCCTCCTTTTCGTGCTTTTCCAGGGTGGGTTTCAGGGCTTCGTAATAGATGTTGGTCGGGTAAAAGGTCAGGCGCTTGGGCAGGAGAAATTTTGACTTGATGTATGCCCAGAGATACTGCTCCGCCGTCATGCCGTGATATTGAATAAAGCCGAGAGCGGCAAAGGGGGCGGCACCCAAAATGCACATCCAGCTTACGGTTTCCGTGCCGAAGAAGCTGCGCAGGCCGAAGTAGATGCCGATAGCCACGATGACGGCCAGGACAGAAAAAATGAACTGCCGCATGGACAGTCCAAAAAACAAGCTCTCGGTATAGTCCCGGATTTCCCGGTTGATCTTGACTTCCAAAATATCATCACCTCCATAAAAAAATAGCGCCTCTTTCACGAAGCGCCAGCAGACCGGTTGCCTTATCATTCCTGCTTTTTTTCCCTGTGTCGTCCTTTCTCCTTTTGTATCTTGACTACCAATGCGTCAACCTTGCGGCTCTGCGCCATTACTGCCTCATCCTGGGTGAGGGGGATACCATTTTTCAAGGCTTCATCCGCAAGCCTGTTGAGTTTTTCCTTCTCTTTTTCCAGCTTTTCATTGAGAGACACCTTTTTCATGGGCGAAATCTCCTTTGCCTGATTTTAAGCTGGACCAAAATGGAGTGTTCTTCATCATCCCCATAATGCAGCTTGATGTGCTTGTATCCCGTTAAACAACAGATTTTTTGCTTCATCTTTATGTCAACTCCTTTCAATTTTTAATGCGAATTTCGAATTATTTTATTTTACTGCGATTATCGCATTAAAACAATCGTGCCCTCACATAAAATTAATGAGAAGAACAGTGAGGTGCAAAAGGTATGAAACCACGAAAAAACCCGCCCGGCAACAAAAACATGATCGGAGTTAAGGTTGTTGCCCTTCGGAAGGCAAGGAATATAAAGCAGAAGGATTTTCTTGCGAAACTGCAAACTGTGGGCCTGGACATTAGCGCGACGAGTCTTTCTCGCCTTGAAGGACAATACCGTCTTGTCCAGGATTATGAGATCGTTGCTATTGCGAAAGCTTTGGATATTTCTGTTGAAGAATTGTTAGGAAAAAAGCGGCAACAGCGCACTGTAGCACCGAAATAATCCGTGTGCATCCTTCCATTTCCTTCCTTGATGCGCGATAATATTAAGCGTGAAAAAAGGGGGTATTCGTGCTGTACGCATCCATCTTCATCTTCCTGTTGATGCTCCTGCTAGCCTTCATGTTCAAGATCGCCTCGATTTTCCGGTCTTATTTGTATATTTGCGCCGCGTGATATAATGGAAATATACGGACGATATGGAAAGGAGTGACCATTATGGCAGCCGCGGCCCTTATTTCTCTTTGCCTTACGATTGGACTGCTCATTCTTTCTTTCATATTCAAAGCAGCAGGAAAGCTACGGCTGACGATTCCCGTCCTTTGCTTCCTGCTTTTCGGCACCGTGCTGAACAAGTGGGCGGTGGAGCATGAGACTTTGGCGTATATCATCCTGTTCTCATTGCTTGGCCTGACCGTGTTAAGCTGGATTGTATCGCTGATAAAGGCGATACGGCGCAAGCGGGACGAGAAATACATGGAAGATGACGTCGCGTGGCAGATCCGCCGGGCCAGAGAGATGGGCGTACCGCTTGACAAGGTTCAGTTCAACGAGCAGGGGGATTTGCTTGACCCTAGAACAGGGAAACCTGTTGTTTACGGGGATGGCGTTCCGTTCAAGGACATGTGAGGATACCGGATTTTTGTGTCCGGTATCCTTTTTATAATCCCCATCACTTATTATCACCGCGCCCCGGTATCCCGCTGCGGAGCTTTCGGCTGCAAGTCCGTCGGCTTTTTGCCGTCAAGGGGATTGACAAAATCGACATAGTTCACGGCATAGATGGCATTGTCGTTAAGCTGCCGCTGCCACGCACCCTCCCGCGGCGACCAGTGAAAGCCCTTGCGCTTCAAAACGGAACATCTTTCTTTATCCGGCCTCTCGTCGAAAAAAAGCTGCAAGCGATTGATGTCATTGTTTACGACCGCCTCGCCGCCCGCAAACTTCCATCCGACAAAACCGACCTCCCGATGTCTTTCAAGCTCATTGATCCGCTGCTTGATCCGTTTGATCTCGGAATTGTTGTTGGTCAGCTCATAGCTTGCAAACGGCTGCTTATCCCACGAATAAGACGAGCTTTCAATTTTCGTGTCTATTTTCGCGGCCATCTCATCCGATACACCGGGGCAGCCCTGGCAGGTGCCGAACTTTCGGTAATAGGCGTTGACTTCTTTCATGAACGTCTGCCGTTTCTCGCAGGCTTCGAGCTTCGCGTTCAGCTTTTCCAGAGCATTGGGATCGCTGCTTGAAATCGCTTTATTACTCATTTGTTTTCCTCCCATCCAAAAATTATAGTCCCATCATCTCCCGCACCACCCGGTCGGCCATCTTCACTGCGCCGACCAGGATCAGCATGTTGAAAACCAGCTCCCCGATATAGCTCCACACCATCGTCACGGCGCTGGCGCTGGCGTCCACTACCGGCGGGGCTGCCGCAAAGACGGAAAAGATGACGCAGGCCAGGACGATGATGGCCCCCTCCAGGCAGACGGCGGCATAGCTTTTGAGGAATGCTTTGCCGATGCTCTGGCTGGGCTCCCCGGCAAAGGAGGCCAGCGGCACGGGGGCAATGGCGGTATATAAGAACAATTTAAAAAAACGACCGTACACCGCCAAGATCATGATGAAGGACAGCACCGTAATAAACAGGCTGCCGATGATCGTTACCGCCCACAGGGGAATACTCGCCAAGAAGCTGCACTCCTCGACGGCCTGCACGATGGCCTGCGGTAAAACGGCTTGGCTTGTGGTGCCGAAACCCGCGCTGCCCATGATGGTGGAGACGATCCCCTGGGCAATGGTAAAGAGTGCCATCATCAGCTCCAGCCCGTAGGTGACAATCCCTTTCGCCAAAGCGAAGCGGATGAACAGCTTTAGGACGTGTTCCGGCTTTTTCACCTCCGCAAAGCTGCCGCAGGTTTTCACCACGCCGATTACAAAAAACAAGACCAGCAGGGCCAGGCCGATGGCCTGCAACGCGCCGTGGATATCGGCAATGACCTGCCAGATGCCGCCGCCTCGGAATTCCGTAGGGGACTGGGTGACCAGCTGCCAGATTTCCGCCAGCTTTTCGTTCCAGGTTCCCAGGGCGTTGTTCAGGTTCTCAATCACCCAGTTACCGCTTTCCAAATAAACTCACCTCGTTTCCAAGGCAAAGCCCGCGCGTGAAGCGCGGGCTCTACTTCCGTGATCGTTACCGGCATGGCTCGTCCCTGCCGGGCTTTTTGTCCCTGATGACGCCATACTTGTCGTCGACATAGAAATGATTGACGAACGGGTTGTAGATGGCATGGCACCTGACGCCGTTATATTCGGCAAGGTAATCGTTGTCGCCCAGCCGTCCCAGGATGGTGGCTTCCCGCAGTTCGCCATCCAGGGAATGAATATGCATGTTTTCAATGATCGGAAATTTGTTGAACATGGCAATCAACCTCCTGTGATGAGATTAAGGATTTCCTTAGCAAAGGTGATGATGACGCCGCCCGCCAGGGTGAGAAAGCCGTTGGCCCGCTGGCTTGGGTCGTGGGATTTCAGCGACAGGCCGATCTGCACAATGCCGAAGCCTAAGAGAATCATCCCGATGGCGCGGATCAGCCCGAAGATAAATTCGGACAGGTTGTTGACGACTGTCAGGGGATCGTCAGCCGCGTATGCTGGGACGGCGAAAAGGATCAGCATCAACACCAGCGTGCAGCAAATGGCAAAAACCCTTTTGGTTTTTCCAAACATTTTCATAAGAATCGTTCCTCCTGTTTTTATGATGGGGACAGGCTTGCGAGTTCTTCCTCGGAAAGAAGTTCGTAATCACCGTCTTCCTTTAAAGCCACGGCCTTCCAGTCCAGGGCGTGTTCCGTGGTGCCGTGCCGGTAGGTGTGGCCGTCGCCGTCAACCGTCAGCTTTAAATTCGGGTGCTTGAGAATATCGTACTTGTCGTCCATCACGGCATGTTCGCCCCGGATGAACAGCAGGGCGTAGCGGTTGTCCAGCATGCGCACCTCGTCGGGGGTGAGAAGTTCCCGGCCCGATAACTGATAATTGGTGGAATAGCTGCCGTGAGCGCCCCTGCTTTGCCCGTAGGTGTTCAGGTCGATGGTTTCCTTGCCTAAAAGCTCGGACACATACTTGTGGGTGGATTGCTCGTTGCCGCCTAAATACAAAAATTCATCGCAGTTGCCGACAATGGACTCCCAGGTGTCTTTGAACAAGGCTTTGAGCTGGGCCAGGTTTTGCAGGATGATGGAGACGCTGACCTCCCGGCTGCGCATGGTGGAAAGCAGCTTGTCGAATTCATCCGGCAGGGCGACGTTGCTGAATTCGTCCATCACGAAATGGACGTGCAGGGGCAGCCTGCCGCCGTATACATGGTCGGCCAAGTAGTAAAGCTGCTGGAAAAGCTGGGTGTAGAGCATCCCCACGATGAAATTGAAGCTGCTGTCGTTGTCGGGGATGACGGCAAACAGGGCTGTCTTTTTCTCCCCGATGGCGGGCAGTTCCATTTCATCCACCGTGGTGATGCCCGCGATAGTGGACAGGTTGAACTTTTCCAGCCGGACGCCCAGGCTGATGAGAATGCTTTTGGCGGTTTTGCCCGCGGCCAGCTTGAAGATGCTGTACTGCTTGACCGCCAGATGCTCCGGCTCCCGCATTTCCAGCCGCTCAAACAGCTCGTCCAGGGGGCTTTGGTAGGTTTCGTCCTCCTCCCGCACCTCGGCGGCGGCGATCATTTCCATAACCATCGGGAAGTTTCGCTCATCCTCCGGCGCTTCGTAGAGCAGGTAGAGGATGAGGGCCTCCAGCAGGGCGGTTTCGGAGCGTTCCCAAAAGGGGTCGTTGGTGTTGCTGCCCTTGGGGGTGGTGTTGCGGATCAGGTTGGTGACCAGCTTCAGCACGTCCTTGTCGTCCTGCAAATAGGTAAAGGGATTGTAGCAGTGGGAGAGGTACATGTTGATCAGGTCCAGCACCTTGATGTCATAGCCCCTGGCTTGGAGCAGGTTCCCGGTGTCCCGTAGGATTTCACCCTTGGGGTCGAGGATCACAAAAGAGGTGTTGGCCTGCATCACGTTGGGTTTCGCGTAAAACCTGGTCTTGCCGGAGCCGGAGCCGCCCACCACCAGGACGTTCAGGTTGCGCCGGTGCTTCCTGCCGTCCAGCCCGATGCGGACGTTCTGGGTCAAGATTTTGTTCTTCTGCGGGTTCTTGTCCCGGTATTTCTTATTGACAGCCGCCGCGCCGCCCCAGCGGGCGCTGCCGTGTTCCTCCCTGGGCCGGTAATTGCGTTTGGTGGACAGGTATATCCCGATGCCCATAATGTAGGCGGCGACAAAGAGCAAAACGCACTTGGGCGAATTGTCCACCCACTGGATATGAAACGGATCGTTCATCGCCGCCGTGAGGTTTTCCAGGATTTCGGGCAGGCCGCCGGAAAGGGAGGGGGCGACCAGCAAGGCCGCCCACACCACCGGAATTAAAAAAACCGCCCAGAGGATGAGATTGCTCTTGGCGGTTTCAGCGCGTTTCATCGTGGTTCCTGCGCTTTTGCTTTTTGGTCGGGGCGTCGATGGTTTTCAGAAGCAGTTCGTCCACGGCGTCGGTGGGTCGTTCCTCTTTAATCAGGTCGTTTCGCAGTTCGTTGAGGGCGTTCACCACCACGCCGTATTCGTAGTCGTCCAGGGTCAGCACCCGTTCTTCGTCCTTCATGGACAATCCCTCCTAACGTTCCTGCTCCTGCCGCTTTTGCTGCCGCTGCTGGTTGAGCATCCGGTTCATGCGACCGGAAATTTCGTTGGACGCCTCGCGTATAATGGACAACTCGGCGCGGATCTCCTGCGGCTCCAAATTCTCCAGCATTTGGGGAACTCCCTCGAAGTGGTAAAAGCCGTCCGTTTCCACGCCGTACTGTTTGCAGAGCATATACGACACGCAATAGGCGCGGAAGCCCTGCTCGGAGCGGTTGTAGCTCCCATCGCCCTTGTCCATTTCCGCCTGGGCCAGCTCCTGGGCGAGAGCACGGAAAATATGATTGGCGTCCAGGCCGCGCCGGATTTGGATTTCCCTCTTGTCCGGCTGGTACAGGGCGTTTACGCCGCTCGGCAGCGCGTCGCTTATGCGGACGGGCACGGGGGCGTGGGCCAGCAGCGCCTTGATGCGGGTGCGCTCGTCGGGATAGACCGGGGTTTCCCGTTTGCAGCTGTTTCCGGTTTGGGAAATGTCGAACATCTTTTTGGGGTTGTAGCTGATGCCGGTGGAACCGTCCTGGCGCTGGTATTCCTCTCCCGGCTCGATGATGTAAAAGCCGGATTCCTTCTTGCGGATGTACGCGCCTTGCTCCTTCCAGGTGTCAAAGTCCGCGATGCGGGTGGCCTCCGGCTTTTGCGCCAGGATTAGCAGGGCGTTGGAAACGCTGTAGCGGTCAAAGTGGCTCTGCACTTTCAGATACTTCTGGAAGGTGTCTCCGTCCCGCGCCACGGCTGTCGCCGCTTCGTCGATCATGGCGTACACTGCTTCCCGCTGCTCCTGCTTTTTCTGCGCCCAAGCCTCCTTGTCGAAGGGCTGGTCGCTTATGGGCGCGGTTTGGTCTTGCTCCTGCCGGAAAAGATCGTCAAAATTGCTCATTTGGATTTACCTCTCTTTCGGTTTTTTAGATTTGGATTTTGTTTTCGATTGGCCCGCTTTGGCGGGCTGGCCGGTGGATTTGGATTGCTCCTTGGATTGTCCGCGCTTGGGTTCCGCCTGCTCCCGGTGGGCTTCCCGGATTTCCTTTAATTCCTGACGGACGGATTTTCGCTCCGGTTCACTCGTACCCCCGGCGGCTTTCCCGCTGCGCTCGTAAGTAGGCTCGGACGGAGGGGATTTCTCCGCCTTCGCCGCTGTAGGGTCCGTCGTAGGGTTTGGGTTGTCGGTCCGCTCCTGGTCCGGCTCCGGCTGACCTGGCTTTGCCAGGAGTTCGTCCAGAAAATCGTCCGCGCTTTTTTCGGCGGGCGTTTCCTTGGCGGCAGACGCTTTTTCTTCTTGCTTGGCAGCCCTGGATTTCTGGATTTCGCTCTTGATGATTGCGGTGTCCACGGTGGCCAGCTTGAAGCGTTCCACGATGCGGTTGATCTTGGAGGCGTCCTCGGCCCGCACCATGATGTCGCACATGCCGTCCGTGTCCTTTTTGTCACGGAGGGCGCAATAGAGGACGCCGTAGCGTTTGGCCTCCCGGGTGAATTTCTGCAAGTCCTCGTTCCTGACCGCAAAGACTTTCAGCTCCTTGCCGCTGCGCAACAACCCCTCCAGCCGGATTTTCCCCCTGGTTTTCTTTTGGTCTGTGAGAACGGCATACAAATAAGTGGCCAGGTTTTTGGCCCCCTCGCCGGAGATTCTGGCCATTACCTCGATCCCCTTAAGACTCAGGCTGACGGCTTGGTCCACGGCGTCGGCTCCGCTGCTCATAGGCTTTTTCCCCCTTTCGCTGCTGGATTTCTTCCTGTTTGATCCGGGACAGCTTTTCCCGCATTTCCCCGGAACGGGACAGGATGCCCGTGCAGAGCTTCACCTCCTTGTGAAGCTGGCTGATTTGTTTGGTCAGTCCGGCGATTTGCTCCTTGTAGGCTGTCGCCTGTTCCTCGTCCCCGCACCGGCGGATGCGGTTGTAAAGGGACTTACGTTGGGCGGACAGGGCGCTCATTTCCCGCTCCACGGTTGAGCGGTAGGCGACAAGCTGTTCCTTGCTGGAAATATTGTTTTTGCAGAGCAGCTTGGTCTGCGCGATAAGTTCATTCAAATAACGCAAGTCCTCGCGCAATAAAAAATGCGTCCTTTTGCTGGATGCGCGGGGCTTGGGCAGGATGCCCATTTTATAAAGGTAGTAGAAGTATAACGCTTGCAGGCCGGTGAGCTTTTTCGCTGTCTTGAGGGAGCCTTTGAAGGTGCAGCGTTTTCGCTTCGGCTCCGGCAAGGGGGGTGGCCGCTGGGGTGCTCGGTTTTGCAGTATGCGCCTTTTAATCGCTTCCTCGCTGTAATCGTCGCCCAGGGTTTTCAGCCGGACAAACCGCTGTTTGCCTAAAGGACGCACCGCCAGGTGTTTCACCCCGGTTTTTACCTCATAGCCCTGTTTGCGCAGGGCGGCGATAAACTGGGTGAAGGTCATGGCGGCGGCAATGGATTGGTCCACGTCCTCACGGATCAGGCCCCGCCAGGTGGGTTTGCCTTCCCGCTCAGCCTTCCATTCGGCATAGTGCTTGGACTTGCCGCGCTGCGGGTTTTCGATGACGGACAGGGCGTGTTCCCGGCACAGCCGGTCGGAGGTCTTGCGCATGAGGGCGTAGGTGGCGTTGTTGTCGTAATACCGTTTGCCATCCTTAAAGGACACGGAATTCAGGACGAAATGGTTATGAAGATGCTGCTTGTCCAGGTGGGTGGATACCACCACCTCAAAGCGGTCGCCCCAAAGCTCTTTGGCCAGCTTCACGCCGATGGCGTGGGCGGTTTCGGGAGTGGCCTCTCCCGGCGCGAAGGCTTGGTAGCCGTGAAAGGCCAGGATGCCGTCCTGCTTCTGATATTGCCGCTTTGTGCGGCCCATCTGCTCGCAGGCGGTGGCCAGGTCGCAGTTGATGCCTGTCACATAGAACTGCTTTTCAGTTTTGACATCCTGCTGGGTATAATCCAGTACCTTGCGCAAGCCCTGAAAGTCGAGACTGATAAAATCAGGGTTTTCGGTTTTTTCGGGGTTGGCGGCGTAGTCGATTACCCGGTCAAGGCGGTCGGTCACGTCCCATATTGCTGTGGTTGCCATTGGTCATCGCTCCGGCTCCCCATGCTTTTTCATCAAAGGGTAATCCGCAAGGCCATCTTGTTTATCACAGATTCTCGCCACGATAAGCTCAAGCATATTTTCCACATACCGGAATTCCTCCTGATATTGGGCGGTCACAACCTAAAGGGGGTTTTGAAACAACAGGAGGTAATCCAGTTCCTCCGGTTCATAACTGTGATTTTCTGTCATATTTCGGTGAACCTGGGTATAGGGGGCGATTTCTTCCGCTTTTTCAAAGATGCCCTGGCCGTCCACTTTGAGCAGCTTTGCCTTGTAGTCCGCAAAGTTCCGGTGGATACGGTTTATTAGTAGTGTTTTCTTATCCATTAGGTTCTCCTTTCCGGCGCTGTGACCGCCTCTATAATGTCCTGTACCGCCTTTCTGAGCCGGTTGGCTTCATATTGAAATGCCGTTTTGTCAATATGCCCGGTGGCATTGGCCTTTGCCGCAATCTGGTTCAGGTTTCCGCCGATGGCGTGCAGCTCCCGCGTCATGGAAAAATAGTCGAGAGGGGGCAGCTCCTTGGGCACATAGCCGCTGATGAGAGAACGAATAAATGCTTCCTGTGAAAGCCCCGATTTCTTTACCTGCTTGGCAAGATTCTGTTGTTCTTTGGCGTTCAGCCGTACAATGATTTGGATATTCCGCTTTCTCATCGTTCCGGGTCCTTTCGCGGAGGATGGATGTCCTTGCACTCGATGAGGCCGCGAAATTCCTCCCGCCACTTTTGTTGAAGCTCGTTCATTCATAACACCTCTTTTCTTGATTGATGGGGAGTACAACATGAAGGGGGTATTAGGGGCGAGAGCCCCTAACAAGCGAATTTGGCTAGCCAAATTCAGTGCTTGCTGCAACACAAGACAATGGTCTTGTGTTGAAAGATCGGTTACGGTTGTTCTCAGAAATGACCAGCCGAAAAAAAAGGCAGGGAGGTTATCGCTCCTGCCCGCGGTGCTTTTGTTCTTTGCTTCGAGCATTCATTTCTTTCTCGTGTGTGGAAAAATCCACGCCGGTAAAATGCTCTGCATCGAGAATGTAATCTTCGTTTTTGTATGCTGCTCGTACTATCGCCTCGGCCTGTTCCGCGTCTTTCGCTCCGATTTCGACGGTCATACAAAGAGTTTCCTTGATTTCCACCTGATAATTTAGTTATTAAGATTTTCGATTTCTGGATACTGCTTCAACAATTTTTTGTTTGCGGTTTCAAGCTGTTTGTAATAATTCGAGTAAGAAGAACTTAGTTTTTCCATTAAGTCAGTTTACAAGGAACTACATGCAGACCGTGAAACGGGCTGTTGACAACAAAAGGGCTGTATGCTCCCGCAGAGGGAGTATACAGCCTGTTTTGTTGTGGGGGAATCCAAAGGGGGCAACAAAGGTATTCAGAGTACTTTAGCAATCAACTGAATAAGATTATAATACTTTCCGTTTTCAGCTTCCCTCATCTTTATATCTTCCTCGATACCTTGCCAATAGCTGGTATGCCATTCATCCCACGACTGTTTACAGCAGAGCATTTCACGAATGTCAATAATTTCAATACCTTTTTCTGTTTCCCATAAGTTTTTCCACCAAGCAAGAGAATGAATAGTCCTTGCCACCTCATTATTCCAAAACGGCTTCATTTCATCAGGGACATTTTCCCCAAATTCATACTTTATGCCAGGAATCGCCATGGCGATATAGCCACCCTTTTTCACAAAAGGAATGAGCGACGGGAGCATTTCTGGCGTATCACCGAAATGATGATAAGCACCCACAGTGAACAACAGGTCAAAATATCCGTTTGCAAAAGGCAAGCCTTTGGTCGCGTCTACGGAAATCGGAACGGCCTTATCATCAATCCCGATAGATTTGAACCGCTCATAGTTTTCAGTTGGCGAAATCCAAAGGTCGGCGGCAAAAACGGATGCACCATATTTTTTCGTCAAATAAAGCGTGGAAAGACCACACCCGCAGCCGAGGTCAAGGATTCGCATATTCTCGTTGACGTTCAGGTGTGACGACAATTCCTCTGATAACCGCATGGCGTTTGGCCCCATCATGGTGGCTTTCAAGAACTCAACATTTTTATCATTGGACATAAACTGGTCTGTAAATGGATACATGGTATTCTTCCTTTCTAATTTTCGCCTTATAGAAAGAAAACAAAAAAGCGCAGTATGATACTGCGCTACAAATTACACCATTATAAATAATGGATGCTCATTCAATCTGTAAGGCAGTTTTTGACAACACAAACAAAAGCAGAACTACTGCTCGTTTCATGCCCTTAACCTAAACCCTTACAGAATTACCGACATCAATACACTCCCTCTTTCTTTAACTTACTATATCATGGCACTATCATTATGTCATGGAAAAAATACAAATTTTTGTTTTGCTGTCTCTCAAATTGAAATTTGTCTGCAACAGTTATTAAACATAATGGACGACTTGGAAAAATGCAAGCAAAAAAGTCTGTCCTTGATAGCTCACTTCGAATCATTGTTTGATAGTGCACTATCAAATGCTGCTTCAAATTCTTTTACTTCAAGGTACTCTTGATTGCCAATGATAAACAATAATGAATATCGAAGAAATTCAACAGCAAGTTTCTTTGATTCTACTTGCTTTCCGTCAATAGCAATCATGCTGTTCTTCTTCGTATCTCTTCCGTGGACTATATCAGAACGAAACCCGTATATGGTTTTCATTGCTCTACGCATATCCTGCGGCGAATATGGACAGCATTCAAGTTTTGCTGCTACCACTGAAATTCTATTTGAGATTGTATATGTAATTTCCCCTTGTGTGTCTCCTGACAACAGCGTTTCTATGCCGATTATAGCGTCTAATGCCGTATCGTCATCCGCCTCTCTTAGCATACAGCGATTAAGGCGTTGTATAGCAATAAAAACCTTTCTAAAGGCTTTATTATGCTTGGAATCCATTCGTTTCTGTCTAATTGTAGTAAACAATGTTTTGATTAAATCTAAATCGCTTTTATTAGCGTTATATATACTGTAGCCGAAAAACTTCGTTTCGACCTCGTTATGATTAAATGCACGTACATTCGCACCGTACACTGTCGGTAAATCTGTTGTCCATTTGTCTGCCCAACCTATCGGCTCAATTAACAATTGTCCATATCCGGTTTTGCAACCAACAGCAATACGAATAGCAGCAAAGAAATCGTCGATAATCTCTGTAGGATATGCCCAATAATTCGCTACCGCATTATGTACGGCATCTCTATCATTGTTTTTGATATGATATCCGCTCATTTTCAGCATGAATAGTGCGCATTGAACAACATTGCTTTCCTGCGTAGATTCAAAATGAGCAGCATTATACCGACTAATTTGAAAATCTTGTGACATTTTTAAAATTGAGATGCCTTTTGCAATTTCAGTTTCATCTGCTTCAAAGGTCATGAAGCAAATCGGCACACATATATTGACACTCAAGTTTTCAGCGTATAAGCGAGTAAGCTGCTGTGCAATAAGAGATTTTGTTAGTTCAGAGTCATAATCACCAGATTTGAACTTTTTCGTGATATAAAGATATCTATTGGTAATATTGGCCACCAAGCTTACAATTGCAGAATCTATATATTTTTCTTCGGAAACAAGTGCCTTGCTGGCATCGGGTACGCTTTTGAACAACCGCAGTAGTTCGTCAAAGCTCTCCAAACTATGGCAATTAATTTGAAACTGCCCATCACTACCACGTAAAAGCTCTCCATAGTTTGCTGGCGATTGGTAGGTGGAGTCAGTAAGAAACTTAATACCGCATTTGAAAGCAGGAATGTTTGCTTCCATTTCTTTATATGATTCATGCTCTTCGATACCCTTTAGGAATATCTCTGGATACCTGTAGTATGTCGGGATGTATGTTTTTCCTTTCTGATATTCATATATTGCAGCTATTGCCGCTTGAATCGTTTGATCAGCCGTTTCAATCAGTTGCTCAATAAATTCTTTTGATAGCATTATTCAATCTATCCCTTCCCAAGCTATAACGCATATGTATGCTTGATCATTAGCTCGACAAATTCCTGTTTTATAAATAATTTGAAGTCTAAGATGGCTGACAAATTGGAATTCAGTCTTTTAACTTTTTCTATAATATACAACCAATGTAATTACATTAAGGATAATTGTAACTGCAAGAAGTAATGTGGCGACCAATGCCACCGCATGGGAAGTATCCATAAGTGCTGACCAATCCTCTATCTTTACCAAATGATCGGTATAGAAAATTTGCATACACAATGAGATGGCACAGGTACTGACGCTTGCTACGGAAAAGACAACCCAGTTTCTGCGGTCAGCCTTATTGTGCCGAACGAGATTAACAACAGGAAGTATCCATGCAATTAACCCAAGTACAAGACTTCCTAAATTCAGCCAACCAGCTCCAAACATAACTTTCTCCATTCAAAGAGATTTTCATCGTAAATTGTACAATTCTAACCCTATTATATTTTCTCCAGGTTATGGAATCAATCGGCAATTCCGTTAGAACCTTTCAATTTCCTGCGGCCGTCTTATCCCTAACGACATTTTCAAGCAGTCGTTATAGTCCTTCCCGCGCTGAGGAGGCTCATCGGTAATGGTGCAGGTGGAGGGAAGGAGGGCCTTGATGGTCTCCGCCGCCAGCCTTCCCGGTGCGTCGTTGTCCAGATGCAGGGCGATTTCGGTTATTTGCGGGTAATCCTTGAGGTACTGCGTTAGAGCGGCGGGCGGGGTGCTTTCCCCGATGTTCTTTTTCGGCTTGTAAATGCCCGCCAGGGAGAGGCAGTTTTCCCGCCGCCAATCCCTGCCGGAAAGCAGCTCCAACGTGCCGTAGGATAAAAGGTCGATGGCGCTTTCAAACAGGTGCAGCTTTGTGGATTTAACCCTTGCCGGAACCGAGAAGGAGAATCGCTTGTCGCTGCCGTTGACGTCCCCCGCAAATCGTTTGCCCCAGGTTCCCCGGAGCATCCCGTAGCGGGGAACGCCCTGCAGGTCTAAACCAACGAAGACCGCGTTATGGTAATCCCGGCTCTCATACAGCCGTCCCGTGCGGATGCAGTAATCAATCAAGGTGCTGTGTATGCCGCGCCCTCTAAGATATGCAACCACACGATCATTACTCTTATTTTTCTCCGGCAACAGCAGCTTTCTCGGCTCGGCGGTTTCCCGCGCCTTTGATGGGACAGGTGGAACAACAACTGCCTGCCCGTCTATCCGCATGACCGCCTCGGGGAGCGTCATGCCCCGGACTTTGATGAGATAATCCAGGGCGGAGCGCCCGCCGATGCCGCGGGACCACCAGCACCACTTCCCGTTGGAGATTTTCAGGCTGTCATGGGTACGGGTGGTATAGACGTTGCCGGAAAAGTGCACCAGTTCCTGGGGTTCGTAATGCTGCAAATAAGTCAGCAGATCCATCTGTTTGGCGTGCTTAATCTGGTCCGGGGCCACATAAGGCATAGCGATCACCTCCAAACATGAAAAAGCACCGGACTTTGTCTTCCGATGCTTCTTCAAGGAATTTTTACAATGCGGCTATATTGCGCCGATTTTTTTGAGATAGGAAAAGCCGTCCGTATGCCCGCGAAAATAAAGCTGCATACGCTCCATGTCCTCCATTCGGGTTGCTGTATCTAGGTAGTCCGTAAGAATTTTATGTTCTTTCGCGCTCAGAGCAACCGGCCCCCCGCCCTCCAGGACAGCCGAAATGAAAGGGTGCCGCTCCGTGAGTTCCCCTTTTCTTTGATGGAGCTGGCCATACTCATCATTATTGTGCAGCAAGTCAATGGCGGTGTCGCTGTCAATTTCGGGGAACAGCGCCGCAATCCGCTCCGGCAGGGTCTGAAATATAAAAGGTTCGTTCATCACACGCCTCCTTCCTGGTTTTTTGTTTAACTGTAAGCCTGGGAAAATAGAAAGTCAAAACTGCTAAAGCGTATTCATCTCTTACCGTTCATAGCCCACGGCCTTTTTTTCGGGAATATCCAGGTCCTCGTCCGGTTGGTCGTCCATGATCTCGTTTTCTGCTTTGTCCATATTCAGCAGGATGTTCAGTTCATGCAGCCGCGCGGATTTGCTTTGCAGCTCCTGCTCCTTCTCAAAAGGGGCTTCAATTTCTTTCTTGGCCGTTTCCATTTGTTGGTGGAGGGTTTTTAGCTGTTCCCGGCAATATTCCAGTTCCAATGGTATATCGGCCAGGACGTTGTTGAGCCTGGTGATGTTGCCGTGAACGTCCGCGCCCAAGGCCACCGTATGGCTGAGAGCGCCCTGGAGCGTGATTTGATATTTCTTGTTAAAGACATCGAAAGAAAACAGCATCGGAAATCCCAGATAGCTGCCCATTTGCTGCGGCTCCGGCGAGGTCATCAGATTGCAGGCTTCCAGGATGGCCGCGCCCGCCTTGGCTTTTTCGGGGTAGAAAATGTCTTTGACCGTCATGCCCGCGAATTTGCTTTCCTCGGCCTTCTCCCCGGCGGGTTCCTTTGCACTGTACTTTTCATACCGGGCAATATCCTTCTCGTAGCCCGCAACGCGTTCCTCAGTGGATTTGATCTGGCGGGGGAAGTGTTTGAGCAATCTGTCCTCCAAAGCATAATGTTGGCTTAGATGGTTGGCTTTCAGGAGCTTCAGCTTGGAAACCTGGATGTCTAAATCCATCTTCTCTTTAATGAGCGGGTTGCCCGTCGCCAGCGCCTTGACTTCCGCGTAGGAAAGCGCCGTTTCGTCAATGTCCTCGGCAGAACGCACCGGGGATTTTGAAGTCATGATCTGCGAGATAAAGCGTTGCTTATTCTCCAAAATCTGGTAAAGATAAGCGTCGAAGGTATTTTCCGTTACATAGCGAAAGATGTGTACCTCGTCATTCTTGTTGCCCTGGCGGACAATCCTGCCACTGCGCTGCTCCAGGTCGCGGGGCCGCCAGGGGCAGTCCAGGTCGTGCAACGCGATCAGGCGGTCCTGGACATTGGTGCCCGCACCCATTTTAAAGGTGCTTCCCATAAGGACGCGCACCTGTCCCGTGCGCACCTTGGCAAACAACTCCTTTTTGCGGGTTTCCGTGTTGGCGTCGTGGATAAACGCAATCTCGTCGGCGGGAACGCCGCGGGCCGTGAGCTTTTGGCGCACATCGTCGTAGACGTTGAAATTCCCGTCGTTCTTGGGGGTGGACAGGTCGCAGAAAACAAGCTGGGTCAGCTTTTGGCCGCGGTGGTCCTGCCAGAAGCGGAAGATATTATCCACGCAGGCGTTCACCTTGCTTTCTTCATGGTCGGGCAGCATGGGATTGGCCAACCGCTGGTCAAGGGCCAGCTTGCGGCCGTCGTTGGTGATTTTCAGCATGTTGTCCTCATAGGGCTCCACCATCCGGTTGCGCACCTTTTCAGCGCGCTGGCCAAGCTCGGCCACCATGTCCTGTTGAAACTCGCTGGGCTTGACGGCCACATTGCGGTAGTTGGCCTTAGGTACGGGGAGATCCAGCATATCCGCCGTTTTGATGTCCGCGATTTCCTTGAACATGCTCATGAGTTCAGGCAGGTTGTAGAACCGGGCGAAGCGTGTTTTGGCCCGGTAACCCGTGCCCTCCGGCGCAAGCTCGATGGCGGTCACGGTTTCCCCGAAGGTGGAGGCCCAGCAGTCAAAATGCTGAAGCCCTTGTTGGCGCAGGGCTTCGTATTGCAGATACCGCTGCATGGTGTACATCTCGGTCATGGAGTTGGAAATGGGCGTGCCCGTGGCAAAAACAATGCCGCGGCCTTCCGTCAGTTCGTCCAGGTAGCGGCATTTGGCAAACAAGTCGCTGGACTTCTGGGTCTCGGTTTGGGCCAGGCCCGCCACGTTGCGCATCTTGGTGTAGAGGAACAGATTTTTGTAAAAATCCGCCTCGTCCACGAACAGCCGGTCAACGCCCAGTTCCTCAAAGGTCACGACATCATCCTTGCGGCTGGTGTCGTTGAGCTTTTTCAGCTTCAATTCTAGGTTCTTTTTGGTCTTTTCAAGCTGCTTGATGGCGTAGCGTTCGCCGCGCTCCGCCTTGAGTTCCCGGATGCCGTCGGTAATCTCCCATATTTGCTCCTGCACTTGGCGCTTTTGGCGCTCAGCGGAAATGGGGATTTTCTCGAATTGGCTATGGCCGATGATCACCGCATCGTAGTCGCCGGTGGCGATGCGGGCGCAGAATTTCTTGCGGTTCTTGGTTTCAAAGTCCTTTTTGGTAGCCACCAGGATGTTGGCGCTGGGGTAAAGCTGCAAGAATTCCCCGGCCCATTGCTCCGTCAGGTGGTTGGGCACAACGAACAGGCTTTTGTTGCATAGCCCCAAATGCTTGCCTTCCATCGCGGCGGCGGCCATCTCGTAGGTCTTGCCCGCCCCCACGCAATGGGCCAGCAGGGTATTTCCGCCGTAGAGGATATGGGCCACCGCGTCCACCTGGTGCTGGCGCAAGGTGATTTCCGGGTTCATGCCGGTAAAGCGGATGTGGCTGCCGTCGTATTCGCGGGGCCGGATGGAGTTGAAGCGGTCGTTGTAGATTCTTGTCAGCCGCTCCCGGCGCTGGGGGTCTTTCCATATCCAATCCCGGAACGCTTCCTTGATGGCCTCCTGCTTCTGCTGGGCGATGGCGGTTTCCTTTTTGTTCAAAACCCTTTTCTCGACGTTATTCTCGTAGATGGTGTCGAAAATGCGCACGTCACGCAGGTTGAGGGTATCTTCGATAATCTTGTAGGCATTGACGCGCTTGGTGCCATAGGTGACGTTGGCCTTGATGTTGTCGCTGCAGTCGTCGTTCTTGCCCTTGACGTTCCAGTTGGCGGTATAGCTTGAATAGAAAACATCGATATACTGCCGGTACATGGGCGGCGTTTCCAGCAGTTCAAACATGAAGTTTTTTACCACATCGGGAGGCAGCCAGGTCGCGCCCAAACGCACGTCGATTTCAGAGGCGGACAGGTCTTTGGGCTGCACCGCTTCCAGCGCCTTGATGTTGGAGGCGATCTGCTCCGCAAGGCCGGGCTGCATTTCAGCAAGCCCTCTGGCCAGGCGGAGCTTATTCCGCACATTGCCGGAAAGATATTCATCGGCGGTAACGAAGGGGCAGCGGGTGATATCGAAAAAGGCTTTCGGCACTTGAGCCGGGTCTTGGTCTCCGAGGTTGCGGAAGATCACGCCCTGCAGGTCGTCGGCAAGCTGTTCCTCGGAAAGCCCGGTCAGGCTGTGCATGAAACCTAAGTCTACGCAGGCTTTTTCCGCGATGGAGATGGCCAGGGCTTCGGCGGCGGTGTCCACATGGGCCACGCTGGTACGCTGCCGGATGGTGCGCTTGCTGAACATATCCGCCTTGCGCTCCATCTCGCCGTTTTCGTCCAGCACCTCCAAGGAGCAGAGCAGGCAGTAGGCGCTGTCGTCGGCAAAGGCCATGCTGTTGCCGCGGCTGTTGATCAGGCCGTATTTGGCGGTAAAGGCATAGTACAGCCGGTTCAGCTTGCGTTGCTGCATCCGGATGGTTTCGTCGCTGTAATCCTCGGTCTGGTACTCGATCAGCTCACGAACGCAGTCCCGCAGTTCGATCATGCCCCTGATGCGGCCCTGGGCTGTGACGGAGGTTTCCACCCGGTTCATCCGGCTGTTTTCCCAGAAGTAGATTTCGCCGTCCACCAGGGAATAGCTGAAATTACGGACACTGGGGTCTGCCGGGATGGAGGAGGTATCGGTGTCCTCGCTGATATTGTCCATCTCGTAATCATTAATCTCGGCGTGGATGTTTTCCAACGCCTCCCGGAGAAGCTCGGCAAGGTCGGCGTCCTCATGGGGCAGGCAGGCGGTCTCGGATTCGTTGCCGTACATGCTCTTGTCAAAGACCATCGTGCCCAACACCATGTCCGGGTTGTCGGCAAAATATTGATTGACGGGTACGCTGTCCTCGGTGGTGGAGAGATGCACCCAGTCCGGTTCCACGCCCATCACGCGGTCGCGCTTCTGCAAAAAGAGGATGTCAGTGGTAACCTCGGTTCCGGCGTTGGCAAGGAATGCGTTGTTGGGCAATCTGACCGCTCCTAAAAGCTCGGCCCGCTGCGCGATGTACTTGCGCACCTCGGGGTTTTGCTTATCCATCGTGCCTTTGGACGTGATGAAGGCGATAATTCCGCCGGGCCTTACCTTATCGAGTGTTTTGGCGAAAAAGTAGTCGTGGATGTAAAACTTGTATTTGTCATATTGCTTATCTGCTACGCCATAGCTGCCGAAGGGCACGTTGCCGACAGCCAGGTCGAAAAAGCTGTCGGGCAGGTTGGTTTCCTCGAAGCCCTGCACCGCGATATTGGCCTGCTGATAAAGCTGCTTGGCGATCCGGCCCGTGACGCCGTCCAGCTCCACGCCGTAGAGCTTGGAGTTTTTCATGCTCTCGGGCACTAGGCCAAAGAAGTTGCCGCTGCCGCAGGCGGGCTCCAAGATGTTGCCGGTCTGAAAGCCCATGTTTTCCAAACAGGTGTAGATGGCTTTAATCACGACGGGCGACGTGTAGTGGGCATTGAGGGTGGAGGCCCGTGCGGAATTGTATTCGTCTTCGTCCAGCAGCTCCTTCAGCTCCGCGTATTCCTTCGCCCACTGGGGGTTGTCTTTGTCAAAGACTTGCGGCAGGCCGCCCCAGCCGACGTATTTTGACAGGATCTCCTGTTCTTCCGGCGTGGCCAGCCGGTTTTCTTCCTCCAGTTGGTTGACCAGACGGATGGCCGCGACATTCCAGGCATACTTGGTCTTTTGGCCGCCTACGCCCAGGTTGTCGTCGGTGATCCGGAAATTGACGCGGGGCTGCTTCGGTGGTTCCGGCACAAGGTGCAGGCGGGCTTTGGCAGCCTCGCCGCCCTGGGCCTTCTGCTGCTCCAAAAGGCGGCGCACGAAACCGACGCTCTCCCGGCGGAAGATGGGGAAGCCTACACCGTTTTGGAAGGTGATGTCCCGCAGGCTGACCGTGCCGGTTTCCTCGTCAATCGTGTCAATGGCAAAGCGGCGGCCGTCGATGGACAATTCCAGGCCCGCGGCTATTTCTTTTTCGGCTGGTTGCTTTCCTGTTTCCCCGGCTTGGCCGTCCGGCAACTCCGAGTCAAGTTCCACGGAGGATTTTTCATCTTTACTGCTGTCGCTGTCGAAGGTATTGGTATCCCTTTGGCGGATAACGGTCGTATCATCAGTTTGCCGCGCCCACTCCGGCGCAGCGGGGTCGTCGCCGTGGATGGCCGCCAGGTCGCGGGGTTCCGTCAGATAATCCTGATAGGTCCGCTGGAACATGTCCTCCTGGAGCCATTCCCGAAACTGCGGTAGGGTGGCGTAGGCTTCGTAAAAGTCCGGGTGTTCCTCCCGCATGGAAAGGGCAATCCGGTCAAGGGCCTCGTCCAGCTCCTGCTTGGCGATGTCGGGATCGCTGTCCCGGTCCCGCAGGTAAGGATAAATCTCGTCTGTTCGCACCCTGTCGATAACCTGGGGCAGATATTCCCAGTACAGAGCACGAGGCAGCGGCTTTTCCGTTTTTTCTTCGGCTGGTTGCTCCGGTGCTTCCTCGGCTATTATAAGGTGGTCGTTGAGAGGGTTTTCCCGCAGCATCCGGTCAAAGTCGCTCCGCGCAAGCTCCTTGTTGAAAAGCGGGAAATTCGTGTCTCGGAGATGCACGGAGTTGTTGTCAAAAGTAAAAACCTCGTACTCGTCCGCGCCGATATAGACCGTGCTGCCAAGGGAAAAGGCGTAATGCGCGTTTTCCCGCGACGGCGGCTTTGCTTCGGCAGGGTTGGGCTCCCGGTTCAGGATTTCACGGGCGTAGGCTTCCTCGGCAAGCTGCTGGCGGCGTTCCTCCATCTGCTGCCGGTATGCGGGCAGTTGCTCTTTCTCCTTGTCGCTTAAATAACGTCCAGCGGCAATCAACTCGCCGATTCGCTTCTGCGCCTTCATCCAGGATAGAAGGATTTTTGCCTCCGGCCCGGTGCGCTTTCCCGTGGTAAGAGTGACGCCTTTGGCATCATGCCATTCGTCGATGTCCAGGTCGGGCCGGGCAGGGGCACGCCCGCCGGTGCCGTACTCCTTTTTCAGAAATTCGGCATTTTCTTTGGCGGAGGCGTTTTGTTGGAAGTGGAGATAAATCCGGTACTTGCCGTCCTGCACTCCGCTGCCTTGCTGCAAAACCGTGTCAATGTCTTCCTGGGGAATAGAAAAAGCGGAGGATTTTTCGTCCTCCGCCTGTTCTATGGCCGCTGTTTGCCGTTCCTCGGTTGGCAGCAGGGTTAGCTGTAAATAAGCTCCGTCAGTATGCTTTCCTCCGCCTGGTGCTTGAGGCTGTTCATGTGCCCCGTCCAGCCCAACGGGTCGGTCGCCTTGTCCGGCGCGGGGCTCGTTTTCAGGAGTTGCGCCGTGATCCGCTCGACGCGCTCCCGCGCCGTCCGATCGATCTCCGCCAGGTGGCTGTTCAGGCCCCCGGACAGCATCAGGCTGGCGTACATTCCTTTCCGGTGGCTTTTCAAATATGTCTTGCGCAACATCCCATATTTGCCGATGTGCGTTTGTTCTTCCAGCAGGACTAGGTCGGGCAGCAGATAATCGCCCTGCTGCGTGTAGGTCAGTTCCATGCTCACCGCTCCTTTCATCACTTTGCTTTACGATTTTATTGTGTACCGCGCCTCGACTTTTGGCAAATGTGCGGCTTTGCTTGCGCTCCGCTTTTTGCATGTCCTTGACCGTGGCTTCGATTTCCCGCAGGAGCATTTCCGCTATGTCGCTGGTGGCCGCGCCCAAGCGGGAAACGGTGTCAAGGGTATTGAAATTAAGGACGCTCTGAAAATCCTCAAAGCTCAGGTATTCGTCGGCATTGTAGCCGCAACGGGTTAATAGAATGCAGGCCACGGAGCTTTTCAGGGCGTCTTTAAAAAACACCTCGACGTTCAGGTCGTCCAGTTCTTCCAAAAGGCTGTTTTCCCGGAAGGAAAGGAGTTCGGATAAGTAATCCGTGAAATTGTCGTCCACCGCGTTAGCGGTGGCACTGAGCAGGGTGTGGGGCATGCTGCTTTTTTCGGCTAACTCCCCAAAGGTGTTTTCCAGGGATTCCGTTACGGCTTCGGTATATTTGTCCCGCATTTCCCACAGCGGGACGGGACGGTTGTAGCGGCTGTTGGTGTCGCTTACGTCAAACACATGGCGGAGCCTTAAGCGGCTGCCGCTGTCGTCGATGAGGGCGATGCCCTTCGCGCCTTTGTTCACCCATCCTCCCAGTTTCCCGTTCCACACTTCAATGGGAGCGCAGGCCGTTGCGTCGGGCCGCTGGGCGTAAATCAAAAGCTGGTCTTGAAAGGGATATTTGTAGCTCCAGGCCGCGGTTTTCATGAAGGAAATCCAGTTGGCATGGCTTCTGGTGAGGCTGCGGGCCGTCCTTTCGGAAAGCTCGGTGATCAGTTGCAGCTTGGTCGCCAATCTGCATCCCTCCTTATTTTAAGGTATATTGGTTGGACAGCCTGCCGCCGTCCTCGGAGTACCGGGGAACAATGCCGATCATGTCCAACTGTCGCAAGCGGTTCAGATTGCGGCTGGTGGCCGAACGGGACAGGCCCACGCTTTTGCCAAGGCTTTTGATAGATATGACCGCGCTGTGATGGCGGCCTCCCGCCATGTCTAGCAGGTAGCAGTAGAGGAGCTTGGCCGACGCGGGGGCGTGGAGGCCCACGCACAGCTTGTATCTTGTCAGATCGTTCATGCTTTCACCCCTCCTTGTCGGATGGATAGATAATTTTATAAAAATATGAAAGCGCGCTTGACTTTGCCCTAACTGGAAGCCGTATACTCCAATCAGAACATGTTCAAATGCCACCGGGTGGTGATTTTATGCTCACAATCGGAGAATTCTCCAGAATCAGCAGAGTGTCTGCCAAGACGCTCCGCTATTACGACCAGATCGGGCTGCTCAAGCCCGGATTTGTCAGCCAGGACTCCGGCTACCGCTATTACGAGGTCTCTCAGCTTCGGGACATGCTGCTGATTTCGAGGCTGAAGCGGTATCGGTTTTCTTTGCCTGAGATTTCCGCTGTTCTTGCCGCAAGGGACAACGGTCGTCTAGCCGAACTCCTGAAAGCCAAAAAAGAGGAGTTCCTGCGGCAAATTGAGAACCAGCGGCACCTCCTGCTGCAAATGGAGCAGGACATTGAGAAAATAGAAAGGTGTGAGAATATCATGCAAGCGAATTATTTGGTGAAAACCGTGGAAACGCAGCCCAAGACCATCTATTCCCTGAGACGAAAAATGAGTGTTCGGGATTTTGCGGAAGCCTTTGGCGCGTTATGCGCCGGTTTGGAAAAGAGTCGGCTGAAACCTGCCGGACCGTTCCTGTCCGTCTACCATGACGAGGAATTCAATCATGAATGCACGGATATTGAAGTCGGGGTGGAGGTGTCGGGCGGCAGCGGTGAGCAGGTGCGAACGCTTGCTCTGGGACTTTGCTGCTTTGCCACCCATATCGGCCCCTATGACGATTTCACTCCGTGCTACACGGCGCTGATGGAATGGATTGAAAGAGAAGGGTACACCGTTTCCGGGCCGCCCTTTGAGTTGTATGTTAAAGGCTGCGACGACAATGTTCCCCCCAGTGAATATGTAACCGAAATTTATTTTCCCATCAAAAAGTAATTGCCCGGGATAGCAAAGGCAGGGGAACTTACGGAATCTCCCTGCCTTTGTCTTTACAAGGGATATCCCACTTATCGTTCCGGCTCGCGCCGTTTTTTTATCTGCTGCTCCGGTTTTTCCTCGGTGTCCCTTTGGGGCTGGAGGGAGCGCAAATACTCGATTTCCTCCAGGGCGCGCTTGCATAAATCCTCCACGGCGGCCAGCCGGTCCCCCAGGTAATGCCCCCAAAAGTATTCCTTCTCGCCCTTTCTGCATTTCCAGGTGACAAACTGCGCGGGCGCTTTCTCACTGTGCCCGATGACGAATTCCGCGTTGCCCACGGTCAGCCGGTCGGTAATGACATACCCGGCGTTGATCTCTTTTTCCATATCCTTAAAGCCTCCTAACGCTCCGGTACTTGTTTTTTGTGCTTGGCCTGTTGCCCGGCCAGTATCTGTTTTAGCTGTTCTTTCGCCCAATCGGGCATATATTCGGGTTTCAGAACGCCCAGGATGTCCTCCCGATTCCAGCGGGATTCCTTGCCGGAATAGAGATTGACGGTGTAGACCGCCCGGCCCCTGGCATTGGCATGAGTGCCAAAACCGCCCACAGCCAGCACAAGCTGTTTGTCGGCGGTGCGGTATTCGGGACGCAGGCGCTCCGTCCTAATGACCACCACCTTGTTTTCAATGCTTTGTCCGTAATCGTTTGATGTGCAATGTTCCGGTGTGAAGGGCGAAAGCGGGACGGTAATTTTATCCCGTTCAGCCTTAACCGCCTCAAGCTGCGCCCGTACCCGGTCGGTAAACTCGGTAATCATTTCCAGATAGTCCGCGCTTCCCACGATGTTAAAATAGTGGTCGATGCCCAACGGGTTATCCCAGGTGCAGTCGCACACCATGTATGGACAGTCGGTTTTCCCGTCGTCAACCGCAAAAAGGATTTCTCTATCACCAACATGGATGGCTTGTGTTACCTCGTAGGTATCCACCATGCGTTTTTCTTCAGCCATTTTCATGCTCACGCTCCTTTGCGGACAGCGGAAAAGGGACGGCTATTCGCCCCTATGCCGCATGTCCGTTATTTCTCTTTCCGCTTGAGGCGCAAGTATACTGTGCCACCTACAATCACCAGGCAGAGCACGACAGCTAAAACCGTCTTCAACTCCACAAAAACACCTCCTTGTATTCAATCAGCAGGTTAGTCCGTAGATAAAAAGAATACCGGCATACATAAAAAAGCCGATGCACAAAAAGACGGCCAACGGTACGCTCCTTTGCCGGGTCGCCGCCGCATAGACGCAGGCGGGGGGCAGGGCAAAAAAGAGGATGGCCGCCAGCGCGTTCAGGCCAAAACAAAAGCCCGCCGCCGCCGTCAACTTGATGTCGCCCCCGCCCACGCCGCCGTATCTCATGGCGAGAAGCAGCAGGCAAAGCCCCGGCAGGAGCAATCCCGCGATTCGTTCATACAGGGCAGGGAACGGCAGCAGAAAAGCGGATGCGATCCCGATCAGCCAAATGGCAATCCATGTCCAGTCGGGAATAATCCGCTTCCTGTAATCCATAACGGCCGCCCATAAGAGGGGGATGGCACAAAGCAGCAGCACCACTACCAGTCACCCGTGGTCACATCATCGGAATACATGCTGTCCACCACATGGATTTTAAGGTTCCCGCCTGTAATCCATCGGGATAAGGTTCCACCCGGCGTATGCACATCGGTGACACAAAGCTGCACGATGTAATCCTTATCGTCGGGGAACCATACCGGAATGTACTGCTTCCGGTATTTGAAGGGAGATGCGGGATTCTCCCGGAAAATAAATTGACCGCCTTCTCTGATAAGAGGAATGGCGGTTTCATAGTGGTATTCAGGAAGATAAACCTCCGCCGTCTGCGGCTCTGTAATTAGCTCCGGTTTATCGTAATTGGTGCTGACAGATGTGGTAACCTTGATGGAATAGCCGTAGCCGGATTTCAGATAGCCCTTGCCTTTGGTGTCATAATCCAGTGTGGCGGTTGCCATCAGCTCGGCGTAAAATTCACGCCATACAAACCGTCCGTTTTCATACCGCTGTTCCCACCACGTCACCCTGGGCTGCTCATTCCTTTTCGGTGGATCGGGCAGTGTGCGGCTTTCCTGTGGCTCCCCGTAAGTCACATTCTGGATGACCGCCTTTTGGGCATAGATGTTGTTGTCCGCGCTGCTTTCATTGTCCAGGGTTTGGTCGGGATTGATGATGGCGATCAGGGTAATGTCCTTGTTAGCCTGTACATTGGGCGTATCCCAACGCAGGGATACTACATTCCAGGTGTCTTTTTCCATCACGATAGCGTCCATGCGTTTTGAAACGGACAGTTCGGGAATCTGGAACAGCACTATGACATTTTCCCCCGGTGTAAAATCGAGGCTGCCACGGTTGCCAACCTTGACGGTGGTAACAACCGCCTGATTCTCTTTATATCTGTCCGGCGTTATCCGCTGCACATCCAGGTCATAGGGACGTTCCAGCACCATGATCTCAGCTGAAACCTGATTGTTGCTCAAATTGGTATCCATATAGCCGTTGGGGGGCAATACCTGCGCCGTTATTTGAATAGGAACGCCCTTTGGCCCTGCGGTGCTGTTCACAAGGTAGGCTTTCTTTTCATACGGTTTGAAATTGGTTGTCGCAGGTACGGCGGGAACCGTCTTGCCGTTGACGGTCACATTCAGGCGCACATCGAACAATGCTATGTCGGTGGAGTTGGCAAAGTACACCGTAAAGCTATAGCTTTCCAGTTCGTACACAGTCGGCGGTGAGGATAAGTTTACCCATACATCGCAAAGCCTGTAAATGGGTGTGTCCGGTTCATCGGGATTATCGGGTTTGTCAGGTTCGTCAGGATTGTCAGGGTTATCCGGCGTGTTAGGATTGTCGGGAATGTCAGGGTTGTCGGGACTATCGGGAACATCCGGCTTTTTAACTACGGTGATACTGGAAACGGCGGTGTTGTTGACGGGGTTTTCATCAATGAAGCCTTCCGGAGCTTCCACATTGGCCCACAGTCGGTAAATCTCGCCTGCGCTGCCGGCTGTGCCGGTGATAGTGTAGGTTTTGGTTTCCTGCGGCGCGAAGCTCGTTGTTTTCGGAATTTGCGGCAGTACATTTTCATTGTTTTTTCCTTGTATGAGCGCCGCCTTGACTGGAACATCGGAATGATTGTCAAAGCTCACAGTAAAGCTGTAAGCCTCGTGTTCATAGACGGTGGGTGGGGCCATAATATTGGCCGACAGGTCGCAAGGTTCTTTTTTATCAGGCGGTTGCTCCGGGGGATTTCCGGGCTCGTCGGGTGTATCCGGCGTATCCGGCTTGCCAGGTGTGTCATTGTTGCCGGGCGTTGGCTCCGGCGCGGGATCAACCACCTTGATGACCGCCGTGGCCGTGTTGTTGGCAAGGTTTCCGTCGATAAAGCCCTCCGGTACGCCGATATGCGCCCAAAGGTGGATTTCACCAGCGGCGGTGTCCGCGCTGCGCTTCACTTCATAGGCTTTACTTGTATTCGGAGGAAAGTCCTGCGTGACCGGTATTTCCTCAATGGCAACTTCATCCACCATACCTTCCAATGGCACATCATAGGCCGAACTGCTTCCACTGTTCATATATAGAACGGCGAAAGAGTAATCCGCCCCACGGTTTACTGTGGCAGGGGCGCGGATGGTAACCGACAGGTCATTTCCCTCCTGAGCTTTGAATTTGAAAAAGAAATCGGCGGCAGGGATTTGATAGTGGATTTTCTGTGTGATCTCCACCTGTGTTTTGCTTTCACCGTCGGTAAACTCTTTCGTTTCCGGGGTGTAATCCCATTCCAGCCCCATGTATTGAAAGTTGCGGGATAGTTTGATGTCATCTTTATGGAAGGTGACGGAGGTGGTCTGATAAGGGTAGAGCAGCTCCGTCACGCCCTTGTCCTGTGCCGTGAGCTTCCCGTAAACCTCCTGCTTGTTCTCGTCACACCAGGTCGCCTCCACGTCAATTTTAGCCGGAGCCTGATAGGTGATTTCCGCGTTCCGCATGGTTTCAAAGGCAATCAAGGTTTTTGGCGTCCAGCCGAAGCCTCCGGTCAGAGAGTCAAAATCCGTGTTTGTGTCATAGCTGCCGTAAACTTCGCCCGTTGAGATATTATGAATTTCCACCACAAGGCTACCCTTTAGGGTATAGGTTCCCCCGTCAAGGCGTCCTATCCATCCGGCGATGCGTTCGTTTTCATGGTCCGCCACGGTGTTGGCATTTACAAGGTCAATGCGCTGCGGTTCCGGGAAAGACTTCACCAGCATATCGCCCTCATAAATATCAGTAATCAGCATACCGACGGTACGGTATCGGGTTTCATAGGTGGCGCGTACTTGAAACACCACATTGGCCGTGACGGTGAGAACAGCGTCCTCATCCGTCTTGGCCGTGACGGTATAGGGGCCGCAAAATTCTTTGCTTTCTATGGTCAAAGTATAGTTCGGCGATATCATCCGGCTTTCGCCGCCGTATCCCAGCTCTATATCTGTCAGTGTTCCGGTTGATGCCGTGATGCTTATGGGAATTTCAGCCGGAAATTGCTCCACGGCCACCACGCCGCTTTCATTTGTCAGGCTGTTAATGGGGGAAGCTACAAGGATTTCAATATCGCTGGCTGTCGCAGCGAATGTCCTGACGGAAAAAAGCAGGCAGCACAGGATAAAAAGGGGCACGGCAAGGAAAATTTTTCGTTTCATTCGGAACCTCCTTCCTTGGTTTGTGTATTGACGCTGGATATGCTGAAGGGAAGCCGCACTTCCCCGGTCAGAAAGCTGAAAATACTGCGGGTTCTAAGCGCCCCGTCCACCGTCAGCCGGGGCGGAGTTTCAGTCGCATGGATACTTTCGATTTCCAGTTCATATACCCACTCGTCACCGGCATATTTGTTCAGCCCCAAATCCAGCGCCATGCTTTCGTGCAGGTATTCGTACAGCCTTTCTTCCGCAACCGCCGTATTCAGCAAGGCGTAGCCGTCCCTGCGGTACTCGTCGCGCATGGCATACTCCACAGCGCTGTTCACGCCCCGTTGGAGTACATATTCCACTTGCTGATACAAGCTTTCCATGCGGAAATACTCGATCAGGATGGCGGACAGGGTCAGGATGAAAAAGACGAGAATGATGATAAACACAAAGGTATCGCCTTTGCGGTTTCGCAGTATCCGTTTGATTAGGGCCACAACCTTCGCCTCCTTTCCGGCGCTCTCATTCCGGGAGCTTCCAATATTTTTCGGACATGCCGGTAATGCTGACTTTCATTGGAATTTGAATTTCCACCGGAGGCGCAAAGGATGGAGTCAAGACCGTAAAGGGATAGCTGTAGCGCATGGTAATGGTGAAGTTATCCCGCAACTGGATTTTCTGATCCTCGCAATACTCCACATCCTCAACGGCCATCTCCGGTGAAATGCCGGTCTGCTGCTTGAGCCTGTAGAAAACATCATAGGCCCGGTCGGATACCTGCCCTTCCAGTTCCACCACCCTTACAACGCGGCGGCAGACGTGGTTCAGATTAAGATAGGTGGTAAAGATGCTTAAAAAGCTCATAACCGTGACCATGAGGGTAAGGACTACCAGGGTTTTAAGCATCAAATCAAAATAACTGCTGCCCTTCTTACTCATAAGCAGCTTTGGAAAAAGCAAAGGGGGAGAAAATCTCCCCCGTATGCCCCGGTGACTGCTGTCCATGGGTTTTGCACCTCCCGCGTTTGCGGATATGCCTTTTAGTCACATATCAGCTTAATAGACCGGTAATTTTGCTGACGATGCTGTTCCAAATCTGCGTTATGGAGCCCTGATATAGGGTCATAAAGATCGCACCCACCACCACGACGATAAGCACGACGATGAGCCAGCCGGTCATCTGGTCGCCGGACGGATTGGCCAGTACATTTTTGGCTTTAACAGCGACTGCCAGCACTTTGTTTTTTACTGTTTTCAACATAAATACATACCTCCGTAAATTTGAATTTGGTTTCATGGAAAAGGAGGGAGCAAGGCTCCCTCCCCGTACAAAGGTGAACCGGCTGTTAATTAAGCAGATTGGTAATCTTGGAAACAATGCTATTCCAAATCTGCGTTATGGAGCCCTGATACAGGGTCATGAACACAGCGCCTACCACAACAACGATGAGAACCACGATGAGCCAGCCGGTCATCTGGTCGCCGGAGGGGTTCATCAGTGTGGCCTTCGCTCTTAAAAGAGCGTTTGACATGCGTTTTCTCATGGTTTTGGTCCTCCTTTCCCTGAAATTTGTGGTTGCGGTGTTGATGCTTTGCATGGGTCATACCTCCTGAAAAAGTATTTTTTATTTGAAAAGGGGCGCTGCCCCATTTTCACAGATTAAAAAAGGCCCCCCATTGACCGAATCAAGTGGGAGCCGATGACATACAGCAGGCTGGCAAGGGTTACCGCCACCAAGGGGATGGACGCGATTTTCACCCTGCGGGGCAGCGTATTCAGTTTTTTCCTGTAAACCTCCTTTGCTTTAATATCCATATCCCGCGCAAGGTAGGAAAGCGCCTCGCCTTGATGCTCGCCCCGGTGCAAGCCGATTAAGGCGTTGACTAAAAAGGAAACATCCGTTAAACCGAGACGCTCATTGAAGCTCCGCAGGGCGGTTTCGATATCCTTCGCTTTCATTTCCACGATTAGAATCGCCACGTCCTCCCGGAACGCCTCGCTTGCCACCTTGAGGTAATCCTCAAATATCTGGATTAAATCCACCTGCACCACAATCCTGCCGTCGTTCCTGCTGTCCTCAAGCCGGTAAAGGATGGAACGCACAAAGCCCGGCAGTTCCATTTCAATACGCTTCTTCTTTTCGTTCAGTTGGTCTTTGAGGTCAGTTGTGAAATGACGGTAGACGACCACCGCAAAGATCAGGATGATGGGTACAAGATTGGGCGCTCCGATGACCATAAACAGCAGCGCGAGAGGCATGGTAAAAAGAGCGCACAGGATAGCCCTGGCATGGTACTCTTGGGGAGTCAACTCCAGCCCGCCGCGCCGCAGCATGGAGGCCATTCGCGCCTCCTTGACGGGATCGAGGGGAATGAGCCGGGAAACCGGTCTTGCAAGGGGCATGATGAACCGGCTTAACAGCCGTTTTTCCGGCTTTTCCTTTTCGGCTTGTAAATTTTTGATATTCTTTTTCATACTCAGCTTTGGAATCTTGAGAAGCTGCCTGCAAATCAAAAATCCTGCCGCGGTCAACAGGATAAAAATGATGATTTGGTAAAACAATGGCGTTCCTCCTTATCTATTGGACGGTTTTGTGGCTTTCATTACATAGAAGGCAGTGCCCAGCGCGGCAAACAGCATGAGGATAATCAGGAGCTTGCCGGTGGCGGTTTGGGTCAGCAGAAAAAACCATTCGGCGTTGGCGAATCTCATCATGGGAATGATGGAGAACATCAGGCCCGCCGTCAGCAGATAGTCGCGCCAGACCCGCACCATCATGCCGTCGCTCTCGACTTGCATGGATTTTGCGTCATTCATGGCCTTGATGACGGGAAACAGGGCAAATTTCAGCCTTCTGTCGTTATGACATAAGATCAGGGTCTTGACCCATTCGTTAAAGTAGCGGTTTTTGATTTTTGCAGAAAGACGATAAAGGCCGTGCTCCACATTGGGATTGACCAAGCGGATTTCCGTAATAAATTCATCAAAGGGCGTCGTGACTCTCAAATGCGCCGGGACATACCGGTTCTTTTCCTCCACATAGGCTTCCAACGCCTTGATGATATCGTCGCATCCCGCGTAAGCATTAGTGATGATGGACATGGTGTTTTCCAGCCCCTCGATTTCCTCCCTGGCCGCCGCCGAGCTTTTTACCGTCAAATTGAAGTAAGGGGCGGGCAGCATACAGACAGCCATTACCGCCGCAAGTCCCGCGCTGCCGAACAGCAGCATTCCCGCAGTAAAACCGCCCGCCGCTGATAGAAGCACCATAATGAAAAATTTCTTTGGCGTGCATCGTGTCTGCCGGAACAGCGTGGTAAAGTGGATGGCAATCCGTTCGGTGATTTTCAGCTTTGTCCCCGTCAAAATCAGGCGGCGCTTTTTCAAAGGATTTTGTTCTACGGAGAAGGGGTTCAGCTTAAATAGGAGAAACAAGGCAAGGCTGATAAGGACAAATATAGCGGTAAGGATAAAGGTAATCGGATTCATGTCGGGCCTCCTTCCGAAAAGCGGCAGATTTCCCTTTGAGGCACACCGCCGATCAAAAGCTTTTCGGCAAGGGCCGGAGAAATATTTCCCGTGCGCCGGTGACTGCCTGCCACTTTGGTAATCCTGCCCTCGCCGCCACGCTCATAATGGTCCACCACATATTTGAAAAGCGTGGTTCCGGTAACTTCACCGTTTTTTATCCCGGTGGCCTCGAATACCTCCATGTATTTGCGTGATTTATCGGGGAGTTGCATTTTAAATACCATAATGGGAAAGGCTTCTACGATGTTTTTGAGAAGCCTTTCCTCTGAAAGTGAAGTTCCGGCCTCCAGGCACATGGTCAGGATACGGTCATAGGCTGTCCGCGCGCTGTTGGCGTGTAATGTACTAATGACCGTATGGCCCGTTCTCCCGGCTTCTTGAACTACCATAGCTTCCTTTCCCCGCATTTCCGCAGGCACAAGTATTTCCGGGTGCAGGCGCAGGGACAGCTTCAATAAATCCAGCATGGTAACGGGATTCGGTTCCTCCTTGGTGAGAAGATGAATAATATCGTTAATCATCACTCCGTTTTCATCATACTGAGCTAAAGACAATTCTCTCGTGTCCTCAATGGTCACAATACGTTTTTCATGGGGGACACAACTTAAAATGTAACCCATATCGGCAGTCTTGCCGCTGCCGGTAGCTCCGGCAATGGCAAGTGATACGCCGTTGTTGACGCACATAACCAAAAAGTCCAATTCCTCGGCTGTGGCGGTATCCCATCCAATAAGGTTTTCCCGTGTAATAAGCAAGGGCTTTTGCTTTCGGATGGACGCTATCGCTCCGGCATCCGGGTCAACGCAGGGGGCGATGGCTCCCGACATGCGGATACCGCGGGCGATAAAGCTGTCCCCGATGGGCTTGGAGCCATCGAGGATGACATTCCCGAACCGGCTCATTTTCCGAACGATATTGGCGCAGGCTTCCGGGTGCCCAAAGGTTTCGTTCAGACGGATTTTTCTATCCTTGTAGAGTACCCAGACGCCACCGGAGCCGTTGACGTTGATTTCCTCCGTCTCACTGTCCTGCAGGTACGGGGACAGCAGCCCCATACCGGCCATGTCGTAATAAATGGCATCCACCAGATCGGAAATGTTCCGCAGGTCTTTGGCTACCAATTGCTCCTGATTCAAATAGCGCATGATAAGATCTTTGAGCTTCCCCTCGGCTTCCTCTGAATACAATACCTCTGCCAGTTCTCCCGAGTGGTTCTTGGCAATAAGCCGTTGCAGCTTGTCAAGAATTTCGCCGTATTCCTGCGCCTTGACGCTTTTTCCCATGTCGGAGCGCCTCTTGTTAGCCCTATAAATTAAGTCGTTGACCGAAAATCTGCTGTTCATGCTTTTTCACCTCCACAGATCCTTCCGGCGATTTGCTCCAGCACCTTGCCGTAGTGTCTGCAAGGACGGTCACGGAAGAAATACAGTGGCGTTCCGGCGTTTTGCAACTCGCCTGCACGTTTGATATAGGGCAGTTCATAGGCAAAAGGCAGTTCCGTCATGCTCCGGTAGGTCCGGTCGTCAAATTCACCGTTTGGAGCCAGCAGGATATGGGTCTGCTTTTCGTTAAGGTGAAGCTCCCGGATAAAATCCGAAACACCCATGTACCACATCTGCGCCGCGATAGAGGGCCTGTGCAGGGTGAAAATGGTGTCAGACAGCCATAGGCCCACGCCGGATAGCGGATTGTTCACCTCTGAGGCTCCGTCCACAATAAGCAGGTCAAACACAAGAACGGCGGCGTTCATCATCTGCTCCGCGTCCTCAAGGGTCACGGTATCGCAAAGCAGGCCGGAATATCGGGTAGGCGCGGACAGGAAAAACAGATTTCCGCTCTCCACGTAATCCGTGAATTTTTCACCGATGTTGGGAGTCTCCGCGTCGAGTGCCTCAAACAGTCCCTTTGCCGGAGGAACCTCCTGGCCGAAAAAGGTTTGCAGTTCCCCAAAAATTAGATTGGAAGAGATAAGGCCCACCAGTACATCCCGTTTTGAACAGGCGCAGGCCAGGTTGACCGCAAAGGTGGTTTTGCCGGTGTGCTTGCCGCCCCATACGGCAATGATTTTACTCATGGCCCACACCCCGCTTTTCAAAGATCAAATGCAATTTTCCCATGTATTCGGCCTGTATCAGTTTTTCCGCCTGGGCTTCGGTGACAATGAGGGTCACGGCCTTGGGAACCGGGTCGCTGTTTGCCGATTGGCTGCTCTTTTGCTGCTCCCGCATTTCGCCGGTGTCCTGTGTCCGGGCGTTCTCGACGCTATATACTTCCAGTCCCTTTAATTCGGGATAAATAATGACCTGCGGGGAGGTATCCCGGCCATCGGACGCCTTTCCTAAAAATATTGCCACTGTTACAATATCCCCGGCTTGCAAATGGGAGGAAAGCCCTGCCGCGATGCTTGGAACGCTGATGGTAACAAGGCGCTGGTTGTTCTTCACAATGCGGTCAAGCAACTCGTCGGCAAGAAAGCTGCCGAGCTTTTGGGGGAAGAAATAGTCTCCCTTGGCAATAGCGGTCTGCGCCACCTTGCCAATAATCTGCGCTTTATCGTTCAATACGCCCTCCGGCCGTCCGTAGCCGCCAACCTCAACGCTTGCAAGGTGATGCTCCGCAAGCTCCGTGCCGGCCGGGATATCCTGCGCTGCCCGCAGCACCATGACCGTTGCGCCTTTATCCTCATAGAAGCGTGGCAGGAGCAAAAAAGAAACGCCCGCCGCCAGGACAAGGCAAAGGACGCTTAAAAAGACTCGGTTTTTTATTAATTTCAAAATATATACTTCCTCCTTCCAAAGATTTTAAATGGAAGACGGCCTTTACCTCCCGAAAAAGAAGGGAGGCTGCGCGGTCTGCTTTTCATCCTTTTTCGGCTGGTAGTTTTGGGGGAGTAGCGCGGAGAGGGGATGACGAAAAGGCGGCGCGGACTGCACTTTTCGTAAACAAACAGACTACCCCCTTGATGTGAAATCATTTTTTTAGCCATCGAATATTACGCACTTTTTTTTGCCACATTTTCCTTTATACTTGTCAAAGTGCAGACAATGCTTACAACCCCGTCTCTTTGTCATTTTAACGAGTTTGCGGTCATACCCCGGTTTTTCCTGCATTATGCGTTCATATTCGCGCAGCCGCCCATCCGTGAAGTACATCTAGCAACCTCCTTTCCAAAGGGCATAAAAAAATCGCCCTCCTTTAAGAGCGAAGCTGCCGTGATTCAGCGTTCCTGTTCCCGTTGCCGCTTTTTGTACCAGCTTTCCAGGAGTTGAACGATTAAATCCTCTTTTTGCTTTTCCGTAAAGTTACTGGGGAAAAAGCGGTCGATACGTTCCCGCCGGATATTGAATTTTTCCTTTTGGTTCGGCTTTTCCTCAGTGAGGATGGAAAAGATGACATCCATATTCAGCCTGCCGTCCTGGCTGAGCTTTTTCATCCGCTGCGCCTGAGCCAAAGACGGGGTGCAGTCCTCCGACTGCATGGTTTCATAAAGCTCCTGCTGTTCCTTTTCGGCCAAATAGGAGATTTCCACGGCAGGATTAAAGGCGATCTGCTTTTCGTCTACCATCTCAAGAATAGATGGGCTAAGCTCAGTTAAACGGATATATCTTTGAATTTGTCTGCCGCTTTCTCCAGAATCTCTACCTATGATATCCGCACTTTCAAAATCCCCGACAACTTGTCGGGAATTTTCTTTTAAAGGTCTACCCGCTTTCCTTTTGATAGCTTCCAGCTTCATCTTATATGCAAAAGCTTTTTCACTCGGCAGGATGCTTTCCCTTTGCAGGTTGCTGTCAACCATGATAATTATCGCGGCATCGTCATCCATTTCACGGACAATGCAGGGCATGGTTTCCTTGCCCGCAAGCTCGCTTGCCTTTTTGCGCCGGTGTCCCGCAATCATTTCATAGCCGCCGTCCGCTTTGGGGCGCACAAGGCCGGGGACTAAAACACCGTATTGCTTTACACTGTCCGCCATTTCCAGCATAGCCTCATCCGCTTTCACCTTAAACGGGTGGTTGGGGAAATCGCTGATTTCCGACAGGGGAATATCCATCACCTTTTCGCGCTGCTGCTCGGCCCGGCTTTCCTCGGTGGTAAACAGATCATCTACTGAGGCCAGTTTGATGCTGTCTCTTGCGCTGCTTTTCGTCAATGTCCCGCACCTCCTTTGTAAAGGCTTCATAGGCTTTTGCCGCCAGACCGTGGGGGGCGTGAAGGTAAATACTCTTTCCTTTGGCGCTGGTTTCCGCCGCACGGATAGACAAGGGGATTTCCGTTCGGAAAATGCGTAGCTTGTCACCATAGTCGCGGCGCAAAATGAAGGAAATGTCTTTGGCAAAATTGGTGCGGTTATCGACCATTGTCACCAGAACGCCGTCAATGGTCAACTTCGGATTGATTTGCCGCCTTACCCTGGCTATGGTCTGTAAAAGCTGCGTCATTCCTTTGGCGGGCAGATAATGTGCCTGGACCGGAATAATTACGCTGTCCGCGGCGGCAAGTGCGTTGATGGTCATCATGCCCAGGGAAGGCATACAGTCGATCAGCACGTAATCATACCTGTCTTTCACGGTATTGATGTAGCTGCGCAGTACCGTTTCCCGGCTCATGGTATTGACGAGGGAAACCTCAATGGCCGACAATTCGATGTTCCCCGGCATAAAGTCAACGCCTTCCATATGGCGGAGGATACCCTCGTCAGGTTCATACGGTTCCTCCAACATGCTTTTGGTTAAAACGGTTGCCAGTGAAACAGGTAGATTGTCCGGCTCATGGAAGCCCAACGAATCCGTTAGGTTACCTTGCGCGTCCGCATCCACCAGTAACACTTTTTTACCTTGTGCCACAAGACCGATACCTAAATTGACCGCCGTTGTTGTTTTGCCGGTGCCGCCCTTTTGGTTCGCCAAGGCGATTACTTTTGACACTTGAAAATCCTCCTTTCACGCAAAAAAGCCGCCTGCTTTATATGCTTATAAAGCAAACGGGTTCTTTTACTTGGTTTTATATGAAAATGGAGTCTTAGCTTATACTAATATTCCATTTCTCATTTTACAATATATTTCCAAACAGTTTTATTCAATGGATTAGTATGGGATTAAGGGATATATTGAGAAGATGTTTTTGACCGAAATTTAGAGGTAAATAAAGTTAATTGTCGAAGTTATTCTAAATGAGATAGTGTATAATTGCTCAAAAATCAAGATGTTTTAGGTTATCAACATATCGCGTAATTCATATGAAATGAGGTATTTACATGATAGAAGATGGAGAACTTCATTTATGTAATGACCTTTATTGCAAAGAGGTGATTCAGGAAATATTAGACAACATAGAGTTATGGGATGGGGGAGATGAAAATCGGGAGTATTTTGATAACATAATCAAACTAGAATATGACGACGGATATTGGGGAATATATTATTCTTTGGAATATGGCCCTCTGGATAAATATGTAATATTTGAAATAGAGAAACAATCTTTATTTGCTTATATGTGTTTGAAAAAGTACTTATGTAGTGAGGAATTAACTTTAGTACATGATAAAGGGTACCCAGCCTCAGAAATAACGATAGGTTATCGTAAAACTAAGTTATCCAAACAGTTCATTATAGAATTTTATAATTTGATTAAAGTTATTGCAAGCTTTTATTATGGAAATCCTGAAGAATTTCATTGGCACCCCAAGTTTGAGGAAGTTCAAAATAAACTAGAATCTTTTTTGTTAGAATTAACTATCAATGATTATTTACTACTAAATACTGAGCTAGATTATATAAATTGGATATTAAATTTGTTGGCAAACGGCTTCCTTCCAGTAGATGGTATATTTGAATTATACCAAGTATATGTAAAGGGTGAATTTAAAGTAACTTTAAATGAAGTGTTTATGTCTGATATAAAATATAGTACATTCATAAATGAAAAATATGTTGCCATGCTCCAGCTTGAACTAACAGATGTGCTGATATGTACTCATAACGATAAAAAGTTCGTAGTAAAAAAAGACGGCTACAGGTTAATTAATGATCTTATTTCAAAATACAATGATTCATTCGAAGATGAAACGGAAGTCAATTTTTATATAACGGATGATTATGAACTTATTTTATATAACTCAGTTTTTACAATTGTACAAAAAGCATATATTTCTGAAGATATTGTATACAGAGTTCTAAATCAAGAGATTGATGTTTATGAAAAACATTTAAAGCAACTTAAAAATATAGAGTACTTTGATAATAGTAATATAATTCTAAGATTTGAAAAAATAATAAATGAGACTAATTCTACTGAAAAACAAATCGAAAATTTTATTCAAGATCATTTTAAAATAATTTTAGGTAAAGAATATTCAAAAATAAAAACCCAGATTATGACTAAATTTTTTAATGGTGAGCAAAACGATGAACGTAGATTTGATGTATTTGCATTAAATGATGTATCAAACGAATGGGAACTTTTTGAATTGAAAAAGTCTATTGTTAAGGTAACAAAAAAGATTAGAAATATGCCGATGTTTACTTCCCAAGTAAATGATAGTATTGCTCAAATCAGATATTATAAAAGTTTAATAATGCAAGATTCAATACGTAAACAAATAAAAGATAAGTATCAAATAAAAATTGACATCCCGAAATTTACCTTAATTATTGGAAAAGGAAATAATGCTGATATTAAGAAATGTCAAAATGAAATAAATGATATTAACGTGGTGACGTACACACAAATTATAAATAAAGCAAAAATGAGTAACAGATAAACTTGCAAACATAATTTTAATTTCAAATAGAAAATTATAGGTGTTGAGAAGTTCGAACAACAAAGGCAATTAAAGAACTGAATTTTTAACTTCAGGAGAATTTTCAAGGGATATGAGTGAAATAGAATCCCTTAAAAGATCGACTTTTTCTGGGTACTTTATTTTTGAATCACATAAATAAAACTGACAGTCTTATAAAAGTGATTGATAAAACCTCTTCAAATTAAACCTAATACATAAGTGTACAGAATAATTTAAAAAGTAAAATATTGTGAGGAAAAGAGAATGGGCGGTTTATTAAGAAAATATATGGAAAAGAAAAATATTACTTTGTTTGAACAAAACAGAGTAAATTTAGATAGCTATTTTTTTGAACCATTCCAAGAGATATCTGAGAATTACGATACATCTAAAGTTTTTGAGACTGATAGAATTGGAACTAAAAAGAAATTAGCACTTCTTCCGCACCCTTTAACGAATTTTGCTTACTTCATGGATGGCTCTCGCAAAGTTTATAAGATTGGTGACATTATAACTCCAGAGAATCGCTTTATGCCCGTCGTAGCTGGACAGGTATGTGCTGGTTGCTGTTTTCGTGATGAAGATGGCCAAATGCACAAACATATGCTGGAAAAACAAAATTATTTAATGTTAAGTGATACCATTAATGAGGAGGATTTTGAGTACATTAAGCAGGGCTATGAGAGAGATATGAAAGAACGACTTTCTTTGAAAGTTAAAAAATATAGATTCGATAAATTAAAAGAGGATAAGCCTGTAAATGCTGCAATTGCAGTTATTCAAAGTTTTATGCACGATCTTGAACTGACAATTTTAAATAAAATGGTTTTATCAAACACATTGTCTCCTGAAGCGATGTTGGTTTTAGACGGAGCATTACAGTTTTTGCCCAGTAAAATAAAGAATCCGGATATTTTTTATAGTAATGAGTGTCTCCAAAAGTTTTAATCCTAATTTAACCAAATTAACAAAAAATAGAATGCATATTGGAACGTTACTTTCAAAATTAGAATTTGCAGAAAGAACCCCGGTAATTAAAATGAAGTCAAGTGATGATAAGTTAACGTTTGGGGTTTGGTATGTCCGTGTAAGAGATATATATAAAAAAGGTGACCCCTTGGACGGAATAGTTAAGATAGAAAAGTTAGCATTGAAGGATGAGCTTAATAATGATGGGTTTGATAGTGTGCTTATAGATACAATCTCATCTTCTCTGATTGGTGAGAGGATTCCTACTTGCCATGGGAGAGATGAGCGGTGGGCAAATCATCTTTATCCAGTGTATTTAACAGAGAAAATGGTAAAATCATCATTCATGAGTGATATAAGCTTTTCTAATTTATTTTAGGGGGATAAATAGAGATGAGTAAGATTAAAGCGATAGGTACTGTTTCAGCAACAGAAAAAAACCCTAATACTTGTGATGAATTTACATTTTGGTTGGGAAATAATGTAAAAATTAGTCCATTCGATATCGTAAAAGTTGAAAATACAGTTGCAGGAGAATCGTCTATTACATATGGAATGATAGAGGAAATTTATCATATAACAGACAGCCCAGGACATATTAGCAATTTTGTTTCCTCAGATTTTGGTGTCGTTGGAGCAGAAAGCTTTACTAAGAAGTTATCATTGACTTATGCTATAGCTTCTGTGATTGATAATAATAATGAAAACTATATGCCTGTCCCTGATGGAGCAATTGTTTACCCAGCAGATTCGGAAGATATTAAAAATGCGTTAGGCCTCTTAAAAGAAGACGATAAAAGAGCTATTCCCGGGGGTTTACTAAAAACCTCTAATGGTGTAAGTGTTCCAATAATGTACAACAGTGATTTTCTATTAGGCCCAGAAGGAGCTCATTTAAACATTTCGGGTATATCTGGCTTGGCTACAAAGACAAGCTATGTCATGTTTATGCTAAAAGCAATTCAGGAACGGACAGGTGATACTGCAATTATAATCTTGAATGTTAAAGGGGATGATTTGCTTCGTATTGATAGGGATGGGAATTTAAGTACTAATAGACGTAAACAGTGGGAGTTGTTTAATCTAGAATGCAAACCATTTAAAAATGTTCGTTATTTCTATCCCTACATGCGTGCACGGGGACCCGATAATGTTTGTTCAAATACTTCCCTTGCTTCGTCTATTTTGCAAGAACAATTTGAAAGTGAAATTGCGAAAAACTATATTTATACATGTAGTGAAGATAAGTCGAAAATTGAGTTATTGTTGTCCAACATAGATGATCCTAACTGGACGCTAGAAGCTATTTTTAATTTTATAGAAACGAGCACGGAATTTGACGACGATGACATGAATTGGGACGCATTTAAATCTAAAGTCAAAGAATATGCCAATGGAAAAAAGGCAAAATCCGGGGAAGATAAATCTCAGATTTTAGTACAATCATGGAAAAGATTTAGCAGGTTGATTGCCACATCTATTCAAAACGATATTTTCCAAAATAGTCAGTCTGGAGACTCGCACAAAGCACAGGTTCATCTATCAAAAGAAATATCTAAAATAAATACAGGTGATGTGCTTGTTGTGGACATTGCAAAATTAAATGAACAATTACAATGCATGGTTTTTGGTGATGTAATAAAGACAGTATATGATTTGAAACATGGTGAATACGTAGATGAAAGAAATGCGGCATCAATTCCCAAGAAGATTATTATTTTTGTAGATGAGCTTAATAAGTATGCCCCTAAGGAATCACCTAAAAATTCTCCAATATTAAATTATCTGCTTGAAATTACAGAAAGAGGCCGATCAGAGGGTATTATTCTATTTTCAGCAGAACAGTTCCGCAGTGCTGTTCATGATCGTATTAAAGGAAATTGTTCAACAAACATATATGGTAGAACCAATGCTATTGAAGTTTCAAAGCCGGATTATAAATATATTCCTAAAGTATATTCGAATATGATAACTAGATTAGATAAAGGTGATTTGATTATTCAGCATCCGGTTTTTAAAACATTACTCAAAGTATCATTCCCTTACCCATCATACGAATTGCCCAATAAGTAAAGAGGGGGATGCATATCCATGTCTGATATTAATTTTGGAAAACACGTGTTAGAATCTCTTTCTATAGGTATGTATTCCGACCCCATGACAATTTATAGGGAATATATACAAAACTCTACTGATGAAATTGATAAGGCAGTAAAAAACGGTTTATTAACGTCTGAAGAAGGAACAATTCATGTTGTTGTAAATAGTTCAAAGAGACTAATTATAATTGAAGACAACGGCCCCGGTATTAAAGAAAGCTTGGTTTATAACACCTTACTGGATGTCGGAAAATCCGGAAAAGATTTTCGTGAAAACAGAGGCTTTAGAGGAATAGGTCGTCTTGGGGGGTTAGGTCTTTCAAACAAGCTTAGCTTTGTCACCTCTTATGCAGGAGAAGCCAAAAAGAGCATAGTTGAATGGGATGGAGACAAATTGCTTAATTTATTGAATGTTGATAATAAAGAGGTTGAAACCGCTGTTGAGGTTATTGAACAATCTACAAAATTCTATCAAGATAACGAGGACAATGATAAACATTATTTTAAAGTTATCTTAAAAGGGGTATATCCTCAATTTAGTGAACTATTGGATGAGAATCGTGTCGAGTATTATTTATCTGTTGTTGCCCCAGTTGCATTTGACGCTCAAAAATTTATTCATGCTAAAACTATTAATCCGGAATATAAACAATGCGGAAAGCCTATTGAGACATATAATGTATACTTAAACAACAGAAAAAAACCCATTTATAAACAGTATCGAACTGCCTTTAAAACGGGTCACCAGGAGCGCACAAAAAAAGTAGATCAGATACAGCAAATAGAATTTTTCGAAGGTAATAAAGATGATGGTACTCTTCTATATAAAGGTTGGTATGGAATAACCAACTTCTATGGTTCTGTTAGTGATAAAAGCATATGCGGCATAAGAATTAGAAAGGGTAATATTCTTATTGGTGGCGAAGACACTTTTAGTCGTTTCTTCTCATCTGAAGGAGATAATGCGAATAAATGGTTTATTGGTGAAGTTCATGTGTATGATACACACTTGTTGCCAAATGCAAAACGTGATGATTTTGAAAGAAATGAGGCATACGAGCTTTTAAAAAAATTGCTATCTAAGCAAGCTGACTTAATGAATCGTGAGCATCGGAGAGCTATGTCCAATTTTCATTCAAAAATTAAAAGCATAACCATGAATCTGAATAAATTAGATGCTATTTCATCCCAAATTTCAAGCGGTCAAGTAGCCTCTGAAGTAAAACGAGAAAAGCTCATTCAAGATAAAAAAGAAATAGAGAAAAAATTAGTTACTGACCAAAAAGAACTTGCCCGGTTAGCAGAACGTGAAACCCTTGATGAAAAATATCGCAAACAGGCACAAGCCTTACTAAAACGTAATGAAAGTGCTAAAAAAGAAATTGTTCAGCTTGAAACAAAGCTTATCAATATTCCAACGGCCACGAAATCAGACTTGGATTCAAGCTATTCAAGGGCCGAACGGAAAATATATGACCGTATAATTGAATCAATTTACGCATATTTTTCTTCAAATATTGAAATTGCTGATAAACTGAAAGAAAAAATATTATCTGACTTGAAAGTGAAGAAAAAAGCATGAGAATTTTACTTGTTGAACCGAATTATAAGAACAAGTATCCTCCTATGGGACTAATGAAAATTAGCACATATCATAAATCAAAAGGTGATTATGTTGCTTTCGTAAAAGGAAAAGACAAAAAACTGGCAGAGCAAATGTGGGATAGAATCTATATCACCACAATGTTTACTTTTCACTATATTATAACCGTTGATACTGTTAGATTTTATAAGTCTTCTGTGTTTACTACAAATGATATTTATATTGGAGGCATACTTGCGTCCTTAATGGCTGAGGATTTAAAAAGAGATACGGGCATAAATAATGTAATTGTTGGGCAATTAATTTCGTCCCGAATGATTGGCTTTGATGAAGATGTCAATGTGGATGCTATGCCCCTTGATTATGATATGCTTGATGATGTGGAATATAAATATCCTGCTGGCGATAATTATTTTACTTACACGACCAGAGGATGTCCTAATAAATGTTCTTTTTGTGCTGTGCCAAAACTTGAGCCGGAATTTAAAACGGTTAATCATATTATTCAACAGATTTCTTATATTAATAAAACCTTTGGAGAAAAACGGAATCTATTATTGTTAGATAACAATATACTAAAATCCCCTGATCTAAAAAAGATAGTCGATGATATAAAATCAATGGGTTTCTATAAGGGCGCGACTTATACAAAACCAAACCTTTTCCCAATTTTATTGCAGAAAGTAAACGAAAATATAGAGGATGATAGATATTTAAAACGTTTAATAAAATATTTGCTGGACTATAAATCAATGATGATACATCCTAAAACGAAGGCTGAGTATTTACTGTTTATCGAAGAAATTATCGAATCGGAAAATCCGTTAGAAGTTATAAATACAAAAAAAGAGGAAATTCAAGTTTGGCTAGAAAAATATAAAGACAAACGTCCAAAACTCAAATATGTAGATTTTAACCAGGGCATAGACGCTCGCTTGATGACACCAGTAAATATGGCAGTACTTTCTGAACTGCCTCTTAATCCAGTTAGAATAGCCTTTGATAAATTATCAGATAAAGATGGGTATATTCAGGCTGTTCATATTGCACATAACTGTGGGATTAGAGAATTATCAAACTATATATTGTATAATGAAAAGGACAAACCTACTGAATTATGGGACAGGTTACAAATTAATATAGAATTGAATGAAAGGTTGGGTGTACATATTTACTCATTCCCTATGAAGTATATGCCTATAGATAGAAAAGATAGGGAATATGTGGGAAAGCATTGGTGCAAAAAATATCTCACTGGTGTTACAGCTATCTTGCTTGTTACTAAAGGCATAGTAGCAGGAGGACCGAATTTCTTCCACAAAGCATTTGGAAATAATCACGATGAATATTTTGAGATACTGTCTATGCCAAGAGAATTTATCATATATCGTTTTAAATATGAAGGGTTAGGGTTAACACAACAATGGCAAGAGGCATTTGCCAAATTGACAATTGATGAAAAAAAATGGCTGTTAGAATATGTAGGTGGAGCAGTATTTGTTTCAATGCCAGAGGAAGAACTAAGTTTTAATCTTAAAAATGCATTAAGGTTTTATACCAGAGAATATGAACTAAAAAAATAAAATCGAAAGACAAATAAAAAAGCGATTTTTCGGAGGAATACAAAATGGCGCGGAATTACGAATATAAAGAAGTTAACATAGCTGACCTTATATTAGATGATGAAAATCCAAGATTCGCGTCTAGTGTTTTGGTACAAGATAGTGCAACTAAAGTAAGCCAAACTGCAATTATCAGTCATCTATTAAAATACGCAAATATAATAAAACTCGCCAATAGAATAAACAATGTTCATGAATTGCATGGCGCTGAATTAATTACTTGCTATAAAAGGGATGATGGTTATGTAGTGTTAGAGGGCAATCGGCGTACTTGCGCCTGTAAATTATTATTAGATCGTTCACTCATACCGGATAATTATAAATCAAATTTCCCTTTTATAAATGAAGAGACCAAAGAAAATATAGAAAGGATTCTTGTCATTGTCTATCCGGACAGAGAAGCTGTTCAGGCATTTTTAAGCGATCGTCATATCACTGGAGTTAAAAAATGGTCGGCACTAGAAAAGAATAATTATTATATGAATTTATTTCATGCATATAGCGATATTAGCAAAGTCCAAGAATTCACTAGCGATACTTTAGGCACTATAAAAAAATGTATAAGAAAGTATCAATTCTTTATGGATGTTTTTCACATTCTTAAATCTCGCCATAAAAATATAGAAATTGAAAAATTAGATTACTTGCCTATGGTTGACAGGTTTATGGATACATTAGTAGGCAATGATCCTGAAGTGGGGTTAAACTTATCTTTTGATGAAGATACCCAAAAATATTTGTGTGAAAAGGATAAGCAGAGTCAATATAATGAAATATTGATGTTAATAGGTGAAGCCTTTTTACTTCGCAAAGAGAAGAAGTATTGTATAAATGGTGAACTAAGTAAAATTGTAAGCACTGAAATCTATGGGTTTAGTAATCAAAAGGAGTTAATATTAAAGGATGAGCGTATTCCTGGCTTAATTGCTATGATTAAAGATTATCATGGATTAAAATCATCTCCCCCTACGGAGGATTTAAAGCAAGATAACCCTGACCAGTCTCATGGCACTGGAGATAACCAAGATGGTGACCCTCTTGATGATGACGATGGAAATTCATCTAATGGAGTTACTCCAGAAGATGGAAACGATATTGATGAAGAAAAATATATTCCTTCGGTAAAATATAAACCTAAAAAAACAAAAAGAGAGTATTTAAGTTTTACCATTGAAGAGTCTAAGAGCTTAAAAATAAGTGGTGACTCCGATTTTGAGGTCAAAATAAGAAGTTTAATATATGATTTATCCAGTTTTTCAGTGTATAGACATCCTTATGCTTGTGCGCTCTTATATAGAACATTACTCGAAATTAGTACTCGGTTAGTTTATAGTAGACATACTTCAACAATAAGTAGCCCTTATAATGAAAAGGATCTGGTTGGAAACATGAAATATTTGAATAACAATTTTTTGTTTACGGCTAAAACTGGAAAAGATATTCCCAAGCTTAAGGAAGCAATTAAAGCCAATCTAAGTAATCCCGACATAATTAAGATACTTAATCTTTATATTCACTATCCGAATCCTGTGGATGAACAGATACTATTATCGACATGGAATAGTATGAAATTTTATATTCAGGCTTGTTTGGAAAAATAAATATTAGTGAAAGAGCACCAAAAATTGTCCTTAAACATATGTATTATTGCCTAATCTTTGTTACACAAATTTTTTTATAAAAAGAGAACATAAGCGGTTCAACCTATGTCCTCTTGTTCTTCCATTTTTATTCACTACTAAACCTGCACTTTTAGTTCTTGCCGGTATTGAGCGTAATGGTCGCTTAACACATACTCGATAACCCATACTTTAGGTATCCTATAGGCACTGCGGATAAAAAAGTACTTTATATGGTTCCCGTGCAAAATCTTTCGTGCCGTGGTTTCTCCGATGCCGCCCAACATGGCTCTGAATTCATCCAGTGTAACGACATCGGGATACGGCTCAAAAAGCTGCTCGTAATATTCTTGATTTTTCACAGTCATCAGCTCCTGAAGATTTGTCAATGGTAGGATGACTGTTACCATATTGGTTTTTGATTAATACACGTTGACGTTCTGACGGCAGACGGTCCGGATATCCCTCCTGAACATCCCTCCAATATCCCTCCAACGTCCAAAATTTGTGTCAAAACCGCTCTTTTGAGAGAGCCTTGGAGTGACGTGGGTTTCCGGGTTTTAAGTGCCGCAAACGCCCATTATACAAGGTTTTTTAGGGTCTGAGGATTCCGGTAGAGTACGTTGCATTCTCGATGCTTCCGGTAATGTTGAGGGACTCAAAAACCGTTGGATAACCTCCATGCCGGTTCGACTCCGGCCATCGGCACCAGAAGTCAATCGCTCTTGAACCGCGATACAAGCGGATTTGAGGGCTTTTTTCTTTTCTGGCGGCACTTATCGTTTGCCGCGCGGCATACCGTCACATGATACATTTTAGCGCATATTTGCAGTGCTCTCATCTCCCTTTTCACCTGGCATTCCGCCCGCTTTGGAGGGATGTTAGGAGGGATATACGCCGATGATGGCGTTGGCCGAAGCAATCTTGGAACTGAAATCCAGGTGGATGTAAATGTTCGAGGTGGTGGAGATATCGCTGTGCCCCAACCACTCCTGGATTTCTTTCAGGCTGACTCCGTTGGCGTACAACAAACTGGCGCAGCTATGCCGCAAATCGTGGAAACGGATTTTCTTCAAACCGTGGTTTTTCAGCATGAGCGCGAAATTCTGGGTGATATAGCCCGGCTTGACCCGTTCTCCCAGCTCATTCACGTAGATGTAGCCAAGATATTCCCGGCCATAGTCTTTTCCGCAAACCTTTTGATTGCGCTCCTGCTCCGCTTTCAGCCGCCGGAGAAGCTTTTCAAAGGGCTCTACCAGCGGCAGGGTGCGGTGGCTGGACTTGGTTTTGGTGCGGTCTTTTTCCACAATGATGACTTTTCCGTCCACCCTTACCTCGGTTACGGTGTGCTTGATGGTCAGCGTCTTTTTCCCAAAGTCAATCGCGTCCCATTTCAGCCCGACGATTTCACTGCGGCGCAGTCCGTAAAACGCGCCCAGGATAACGGCCAGCGCTATCGGCTTGTTTTTCACCACGGCGAACAAGGCTTCCAATTCCCCGGCATCGTAAATACTGCCCACGAATTTTCCGGGTTTGGGTCGCTCAATCCGGTCGGCGGGGTTAAAGGCGATCAGTCCCACCTTGAAAGCGTACTGCAACGCCTTGCGAATATTGGCATGGCGATGGATCACCGTGCAGGCACTTACGCCTTTCTCGTTCAGCTCGTACTGATAATAGTCCTGGATATGCTTCGCCGTCACGTCCTTCAAGGTAAGCTTGAAGTCCTTAAAATAAGGAATAATGCAGCTCTTAATGCAAACAGCGTAAGAGGCGTAGGTGGTCATTTCCACTTTGTGTTTGATCATCTCCAGCCTCAAGGCATATCGAACACGCATAGAAAAACCCTCCAAACTGGTGAGCTTGGAGGGTTACGATATTGCTTATTCAGGCATGGAAACAGACCCGCCAAACTCACGTTTTTTTTGTTGGGCGGGTAGCACCTCTTTTTTTGATTGTTTTATGAAAAAACCTGCCGCAAAATGGGCAGGTTTAATACGCAATTTAACTCGGCGGCCAGGCTGTCATCATGCGTTTGCACCTTAGACCCTCGGCTTTGTGCCCTTGCCTTTCGGCAAGTTTGCCCTTAACATATTTTTATTTCTATATTAAATATCAATTGTTACCATGCCACCGCCTGTGGCAGGAGAATTTGCTGCTACAAGAGTCCCGCCATGTTGCTTTACAATTGAATCAGCAATGAATAGTCCCATTCCATAATGCAGTTTCGAACTGCGGCTGAGATCGCCCTGGTAGAACTGATTTGTCGCGTTTCTCAAATCTTCAGGAGAAAATCCTTTTCCGCTATCAGTAATGGTGAATCTGATTTTATTGTTTTCCGCCGATACGGAAAACCAAATCGCTCCATGCTCCGGGGAATAATCTACTGCGTTCGATGCGACATTTATAATGGCTCTTTGCATTAGGGAAGCATCAACGCTGATGATATCCGGTAGATTTTGTTCATCGAATTCTGTTTTTAATTGTTTTACCGAAGCAAGAGCATTTATTTGAGCATACAGGTCATTTAAAAATGTTTTCATATTGATATTCTTCAACTGAAGCGAATAACCGGCTTCCGCTTTGGATATATCAATAAGCATTTGAACGTACTGTTCCATTTGATCAGTGTTCTTCATGATATATCGGGTATACTCTTTCTGTTCCTCCGTTTGTTCCGTGTCGCATAGCATTTCCGCATTACCACGGACAACTGTAAGAGGAGTTTTTAAATCATGCGCCAATGCGGAAATTTGTGTTTTCTTCGTCTGCTCCATTTTCCACTGTGTTTCCAGAGCGTATTTCAATTCTGTTTTCATGCCGTCAAGGGATTGCAGAGCGGCATCGATTTCCTCAATGCCGCTGTATTGAATTTCAAACGCAAGGTCTTTCCCTCGTATTTTTTCCGTGGCATTTTGCAGAGGAATGAGCTTATGACTGATTTTCCTGCCGTAAAGTTTGGAAAGCAGAAAAATCTCTGTCAAAAACGCTGCAAGGATTATCCAAAACAGCATAATTTCCGGAGCGGGCAGGTGCTCCCGCAAAAGCTGGGCTGAAAACTGAGCCATGGAGGAATACTCAACTATGCAAAATTCATTCCGCCGTTCAATCGGGAAATAGCAATCCACATTCAGCCCCGTGGCTAGAAGGCCTCCCGAAGTTCTTCTGCCGCTCTGAACGATATCCCATGCCGCGGCTGCTTCGGATTCGGTCATGCTCCCCGACAAGAATTCACCATTTGTACTTACAATGGCGTACTCGCAGGTCTTGGGAATCAACTCCGCACTCACAGTTTCGGCAGAGGCAATCGCGGCCTTTTGGCGTTCAATGGATGCTTCCACATCACCAACAGAGATAACAAAGCCGGTTTTCAACGATGCGAAAAGCAATCCCATGCCGATCAGGACGATCAAGACGAAACCGGCAAAAAGGGTGAGTAAATACCGAATGAAGAAGGTTCTCAGTTTGATGTTTCTGTTTTTCAGTCCCATTTATATGCGATCCCCCAAACCGTTGAAATCGGAGCCAGTTGATAGACGGCGAGTTTTGCCCTGATGTTTTTTATATGCACGGCCACCGTAAAGCTGTCACCCTCCGCGTCGTATCCGCAAACGGCATCATAAATCTGCTCCTTGGAAAACACCTGACCGTGGTTCTTGGCAAGGAATTCGCAAATCCCGTATTCGATTTTGGTGAGTGGAATTTTCTGCCCGTTCACGGTCACTTCCTTTGCCGCGAGATTGAATTCCAATCCGGACAGGTGCAGCGCATTTCGTTTTTCACGCTTTTCCCTGCGCAGATGCGCATTAACCCTTGCTCTCAATTCTCCGGTGCTGAACGGTTTTTTGATGTAATCGTCCGCGCCCAGGCCAAACCCATACATCACATCGGATTCCATTGTTTTAGCGGTGAGAAATAGAATAGGACAATCCACCAGATCTCGCACCTTCTGACAAAAGGCAAACCCATCCATGCCGGGCATCATGACATCCAGCAAAATCAAGTCAAAATAATTCAGCGTTTTCAGTTTTATCTGGTCCGGCGATACGGCAGTCGTCACAAGGTGGCTGTCCTTTTCCAGCGCCCTTTTAATGAGAGCCAAGATATCCGGCTCATCGTCAACGGCAAGAATGTTTGCCATAACTGCACCTCCTTCCATTGCATACGGATGTTAATATAACACGCTTATCTGCTTTTGCATATGTTATCGGCTGATTGCAATCCGGTATTCCGAGTTGATTTCAACCGCAACGGAGTCTGATACGTCCGCATTTTGAATCGCGTGGACTTCGCCATATGACCAATTGTCACGTTTCTGCGTACTGGGGCCCTTTCCATTCCAATCGATCTGACCTAAATCTTTTTCGGGGATCCAGTATTATGAAAGCATAAGCTCTTTTGGTCATTTTTTCCCTCCGGTTATGTAATTTAAAAGTGAGAGTTTAGTAGAGGCGGCAATCATCCGCCTATTCGTTAGATTTGGAGCCCTCCCAGCGCTGAAACCATAAAAGGCTGGCGGCAAGTGACAGAAGGGTAACAATAAGGCATACCGTAATCCCATATTGCATATCCGTGGCAGCCCATGCCGTTTCGGAGGGATTTTGCAGCCTGAAAACAATATCGCCGCACAGGCGCGCGCTCCAGGCCCAGGGAATCCAGTGCCAGATTCCGTCACCCAATCCGGTCATCATGAGTGCGGAAATCAGTGTGCCGAACACGCCGAGTCCGATGGACGCGCTTCTGCCAAAGCGAAAGCCTACGAACAAATGCAGGATATATAAAAATACATTTCCGCCCCATGCGGCCATGACAATATGGACGTAAAGCTGCGGGGGAACGGCATGAATCCCTGTCGAAAATATTGCTACCGCAAAAGTCACCGACAAACCGGAAAGCACCAGCAGTAAAAGCAGTTTGCTCATATACGCCACAGCTCTTGAACGCGCTTCCGACAGGATTACCTGATAGCTACCGGCCTGTTCTTCCTGGGCGGCTGTCAACCCGCATAAAAGGCCGATCAGGAGAGGGAAAACCATGCACAGCACTTCCATAAAACCGGTGAGCTTCCCCAATGAATTGTCGTTACCTGTAACGGAGTAATACCACAGAAACGCAAGCGCGCCAATGAGAGGCACAAAAACATGCAGCCATGGAATAGGTGTGCGCTTCATTTTATAAAGATCGGAACAGATGGAACGAAGAAGCATTTATCTCGCCTCCTGCTTCTGAAACCAGCCGGTTGTGGCAATCAGCAGTAAGATAAACAGGAGGATGGACAGGGCGATACCCACTGGGATTGAGGATGAATTCAATAAAGGGTCGCCGCTTAGAGCAAGCGTACCATTCGGAAGTATCCCAAGCACCGGGGCCATCATCCGCATCGTCCAGCTATAAGGGCAGAGCCACCAAATTGATTTTGTTGCCAATAGCACGCCAAGCAGAAAACCGGCGGCAACTTGAATGAGGATCGTTCCCACCATGCCGGTTTTTCTGGATAGAAACAGGCAAAACGGAATCTGCCACAAAGAGGTCGCAAAAATCAAGAGCATTCCAAGACAGGCATCTCCAAGCGGCAATGGATTCGGAACGGTAAAGCTGCCCAGCAGAATTCCGATCAGCAAAATAAGGCACGACAGGGCTGCGTAAAGGATCAGGTTCATTACTTTTGCAACCCATATCTTTTTTAAAGAAACAGGCAGCGCAAGTACGCCGCGGTATCCCCGCTTTTTCGCTTCTTTCTGATCGGAAAGCGCCGAAATCAGGGCGATATACCCCGGCATCATGAGCACATACCACCAGTTAAAAGCATTTATCTGATACCAATTGAATGATAAAAACCATGTAAGAAACAATGTTGCGAGCGGTATAAGCAGGATTAGTTTTCTCGTAAAGGTTCGCTTGAATTTCAGATTTTCAGCTTTCAGATACTGTCCCATGTTATTCACCCACCTTTTTGCTGTTTTTTTACAACTTCCATAAACAGCGATTCCAGATCCTCGCCGGGGGTGATTTTAGCTTCGTATCCCAGCATGCCGTTGCTGATGATGCCGATGTGGTCTGCGATTAGTTCAACTTCGGACAAAATATGGCTTGACAGGATCACCGTGATGCCCTGTTCGGGAAAAGAACGAATTAAGCCGCGCAAATCCTGAATGCCAATCGGGTCAAGCCCGTTCGTCGGCTCGTCCAAAATCAGCAGCTTCGGATGGTTCAGCAGGGCGATCGCGATGCCAAGGCGCTGCTTCATACCCATGGAAAACTGTCCGGCACGCTTGTTTCCGGTATCGGTCAGGCTGACGGTTTCCAGCACTTCGTTAATGCGGGAATCCGGCAGACCAAGCAGCAGCGTGCGGACTTTAAGGTTTTCTTTGGCGGTAAGATTCTCATACAGCGGCGGAGACTCGATCAAAGCGCCGATGTCTGCCAAATCCCTGCGGCTCCACGGATGGCCTTCGAAAATGATTTCGCCGGAGGTCGGGCGCAGCATCCCGGTTATCATCTTCAGTGTCGTTGATTTTCCAGCGCCGTTCGGTCCAAGCAGACCATAGACGGAATTCCCCGTAATGGAAAGCGAAATATCACTGACGGCGTGCTGCCTTTTAAAATCCTTACACAGATGATTCGTTTGTAAGATATATGAATCCATAAACATCTTCCTTTCGTTTGTCTGATATCGACTATAAAAGGAAAATTTAAAGATTCCATAAAGATATAAAAAAATGGTTCATGTAAGTATTAAACCTGCCGCAATGGGCAGGTTTAATACGCAGTTTTACTTGGCGGCAAGGCTGTCATCATGCGTTCGCACCTTAGACCCTATTACTTTGCGTCCTTACCTTTCAGCAAGTTTGCCCCTGACTTAACGTTTTCAATTTTCTGTTTGGGGAACCTATTGATTATTTCTAATCCGCTCAGCTCATTTTCAGAATACCCCAACTCCATAAGATGTCGCATACAGTTCCAGATATGAGCCGATGCAGCTTCGTATCGCTTAGCTGCAATAAACTCTGGCGACAAATTAACTTGGTACCGTCCTTTTTGCTTCACGATGAAATTTTCATCATAAACCTTTTATTTGATTTCCAGCTCAATGGAACCGGTAAAGTCGTCGCATTCCACGACGATATAATTGCCAGCAGGCGGCAGTTCAATCGTTTCGGAGTAATCGCCTGTGCTTTCAATCAGTATTTGCGGATCATCTGCGCCGGATTGTAAAACCAACTTGGCACTTCCGTCTGTGATGTTCAGATTGCAGGTAATTTCAATTTCATTTCCTGCTTCACGGTCAATAGAAGTCCCCCCGAAGAGATACTCTGTTCCCGAAAAATCCTCATAATCGGCATCATAGGTGCCGGTATAGTGATCGACTCCGTATTTTCTCTTGCCTTCCAAAGACCTGTTGCTGGTCAATTGGGCATCACCAGCCGCTTGGATGGCATCATTGTATGTGCCGAGAATTTCATCTTTTGTGCAGCCTGTCAGCGCGAAAACCAAGCAGCATGCTATCACCAAAATAAGTAATGACTTTTTCATTTCGAAGTCTCCTGTTTAGGCTTAGTGCGCCCGCCTTTCTTTGAGGGGGCGACTGCAACTGCCTCTTTCCGTGGAATATGGATAATGATTCCGGTCAGTATCAGCATGGCTAAGATCACGCAGATACCGATAAAAGTGTTCTGCGTGGACGCATAGCTGCCTGCGGTATCGGACACAAAACCCTCACCGCTGAAACGTACGATACTAAGTCCGGCTGAAAGTGGATACAAGTTGCGGAGCACGGGATTCTTGAGGAAAATAGCGACATATCCGAGCAAAAACGCGGCCACAGCACCGCCCCTGAACGCATCCCGCCTGCGCCCACACAATGCGATCAGCGGAAATTCACCGATACAGGTAAACAGCGCCATAGCGGTCATCTGAACGCTTCCCGATAAAACGACGGGCAACGTCAGATTTTCCCGGCAGCAGATCAGCCCGACCAGCAGCGTCACCAGCGCGTCATAAAGGCCGAGCAGAAGCGCGATGATTCCAAGCGCGGTCAGCTTGCCGGCCATCAGGCGCGGAAAGCTGACGGGAACGGTCAGCAGGTTTTTCAGCGTATCGTCCGTGTATTCCCGGCTGATTATATAGCCGCCGATCAGGGCGAGGATCATCGGAAAGAAAATCGTCATATTGTTCCAGATGGTACTGTTAATCAAATCGGGGAATGTATAGTTCAGAACGGTCTTGGCGTCGTCCGACATCACGTTCTGCATCACAATGGAAATGACCGGAGAACAGGTTGCGCCGATAATGCCGACGAGAATAATGCTGTACCGTTTCAGTTTTTGAAATTCCGTGAGAATCAAGTTCATCGTCACGCCTCCTTCCTAAATCTCGCGCCGGTTGTAAATCCGTACCATCAGTGCGGTAAATATGACTGACATCACGGCAAGGATTCCAATGCAAACCGGGGTCGACACAAAGTAAGGACGCATACTATCATAAAATTTTGCCCACTCACCGGTTTCCGTTCCCCGACTGTAAAACTGAAGAATCCATCTATGAATCAGTGGGATAGGCAGTATCGTGCCGATATTGAACCCCACGGGGACCTTCATTCCCATATCGGTAAGATGAAACACATAGTTTACAATGGTGTAGAACAGCGTGATCACAATCGAAATCAGATTGTTTTTATTAAACCACACTACCAATACCACACAGGGCAGAGCCGCGGCCAGCATCATAAACCCCAGCAAAAGGCTGAGAACAAATTTTTCTCCCATGTTGATAAAAGCCATGCCGAGCAGCTTCGCGCAAACCGCGCTGGCCAGGAATCCGGCAAGGGAATAAACCACGGAGATGATTGCCATAACGCTGATTTTCGCCAGCACAAGCTTTGCCTTCGAAACCGGGATCGTCATCAGGTTTTTCAGCGTGTCGCTGTCCTGTTCCGTAAAAAACAGCGACGTTGAAAGAACGACCAAAATCGGCAGCAAAAGAAGATAATCGCCCAGATCGACAACGCCTGAAAACAGGTTGTCGTAATCCTGTCCCCCCGGGGTGTTCCAGTAGAGCAGTGTTGTCAAAACAGGAAAAATGAACGCCGCCAGCGTCGCCAGCAGAAACAGGGGACGCCGTTTGAATTTTTGAAATTCGCAGAGGATCAGATTATGCAATGCCCTCACCCCCGGTTACGCGCTTGAAGTAATCCTCCAGCGTATCCTCGCAGGTGTGAGCTTCCGCAACCTCCAATCCGTTTTCAATGAAAGCGCGGGTAAGGGCAGTCACCGGCAAACTCACATCGTACAGGCGAAGGCTGCGGTCGTCTTCTACCGTAAAGTTTTTCGCTCCAAAGTTTCGTTCCATAATTCTGGCCGCCTGCGCCGTGTCGGAGACGATGAAGTGGACATACTTGCTGTTCTTTTCCTCCAGCTCGGCAAGGCTTTCCTCTTCCAGCAAGACTCCGTGGTCGATGATGCCGATGTCGTCCGCCAGCAGAGAAATTTCCGAAAGAATATGGCTGGAGATCAGAATTGTTTTTCCTCGCGCGTCGCACAGTTTCCGGATGAAGGAACGGACTTCGGCAATGCCGATGGGGTCAAGCCCGTTGATCGGCTCGTCCAGAATCAAGAGCTCCGGATCGTGCATGATGGCGAGGGCGATGGCCAGACGCTGCTTCATACCGAGGGAGTACTGTGAAAACAACTTCTTATCGCCGTATGGAAGCCCGACGACCTCCAAAGCGCTTGTAATCGCGTTGCGCTTGGAGACGCCCCGGAGCCGTGCAAATATTTTCAAATTTTCAGTGCCGGTCAGATTGGGATAAAAGCCCGGTGCTTCGATCAGGTTGCCGATACGGGGCAGAATTTTTTTCTCGTTTCCCCGGATATTCTTACCGAAAATCCTTACCTCGCCCGAAGTCGGCTGCGTCAAGCCCAGCAGCATTTTCATTGTCGTGGTTTTTCCGGCGCCGTTTCGCCCGAGCAGGCCATAGATGCGGCCCTTTTTTACGTGAATATTAAGGTCGGCAACGCTTTTCTGCGTACCGTACTGTTTGGTCAGATTTTTCGTTTCAATGATGAAATCACTCAATCTCAAAACCTCCTTTTGAAACCAGTGTAACATGCCAAGCTTGTATTAACCTTGCCGGAACCTTGCATTAACCTTGCAATTTCGGCAGGAAAAATCCCTGCCCACAGACAGGGATTTGCTTAATTCTTTACTGGAAAGCAGACGGTAAAAGCCGTATATTGGTTTGGCTCGCTTTGGACGGTAATCCTGCCGTCCATTTTTTCAACCATTTGCCGGACAATTGACAGCCCCAATCCGCTTCCTTTATCGGAGCGGCCTTTATCGCATTTATAAAGTCTTTCAAAGATGTGCGGCAGATCTGCTTTCTCGATTCCGATCCCATTGTCCGCGACACGAATTTCAATTTCCTTTTCATTTTGCGCCATTTCAATTTTAATCTGCGTGGCCCGGCTGTGGGCGATGACGTTCTGGACCAGATTGTTGACTATGCGGGCATATCCGTCCAGGTCCACTTTCGCATACAACGGTTTTTCCGGAATTTCGATTTCGTAATCCAGATGATTTTCCTCAAAGATGGGAATCCAGTCCTTCAGGACATTTCGCGTCAGCTCCGCAAGCTCCACCCGCTCGATGGACAAGGTGAATTCACTGGAATTGAGCTTGAACCAGTCAAACAGGACGTCGATATAGTCCTTCAGGTCATGGGCCTTGCGTCTGGCGGTTTCCAGATAATCCTCGCGCTCTTTCCCTGTGACAACGCCTCTGTGCGCCGCGTCCAGATATCCGATCAGGGTGGTGAGCGGCGTCCGCACATCATGGGAGAGGCTGGTCATGAGCTGGCGGTTGGTTTCGTCCGCTGCCCTGAGCCCGGAGAGCTGTTCCTCGTAACGGTAAACAATTTCATTTATTTTATAGCAAAGGTCGGCGGTCAGCTCATTGCCTGCGGCAAGAATTCTGCGGTTCCCGTTCCCGGATTCGATGTCGTTCAGAGCGTCCGTCATGTCCTGAAGCTGCCGCTTAACGCCGAGAAACTTTCCCATACAGATCACACCGAACAGAAGGGCAAGGAAGAAGAGTACGCCTAATGTCAGGTCAAGAATCACGGCCTACACCTCCTTATTGAAGCGGTAGCCGATACCTTTTACCGTCTGGATGTAATAGGGCACGCCGGAATCAGGTTCGATCTTTTTGCGGAGCCGACTGATGATCGCCATGATGTTGCTGTCATCATAAACGTAAGGCTCGCCCCAGACTTCCTCGTAAATCTGCTGCTTCGTCAGAATCTTCCCCTGGTTTTTCGCGCAGAACAGCAGCAGATCGAATTCCTTCGGCGGCAGTTCAAATATCCCGTTTTGCGTGGTGACGCTCCGGCTGTCCATGTCTATGGTCAGCCCCTGATAAGTCAGCGACTGCGAATGATCTCCAGCCAGATTGAACCGCGTATACCGGCGGATCAGGGAAAGCACGCGGGCGATCAATTCCTCCATATCAAAGGGCTTTGTCAGATAGTCGTCCGCGCCAGAACGCAGCCCACGAACCTTTGAGGTACTGTCATTTTTGGAAGTCAGCATCAGGATGGGGACGCTGCTTTTCCGCCGTATTTTCTCCATGGTCTCGAAGCCGTCCATCCCCGGCATCATCACATCTAAAAGGACGAGTTGATAATCATTTTTTTCAATCATGGACAGCCCGTCCGCGCCAGAATAGCAGTGATCCGAATCTATATTTTCAGCCGCTACGCTTTGCTTTATCAAAGCACACAGCTCTTTATCATCGTCTATGATTAAAACTCTATTTAACATGTTTTTCCCTCTTATATCTCTTGTCCTCCGGCTTAATGGCATCTTTAGGAATAAGCCATGTATTCCCCATCTTTATCGCTCCGTCAATCCGGCCGGAGGTGCAATGATAAAGCACCATTCTATCGGTAACACCCCATTTAGCGGCGGCTTCTTTGGTTGTTATATAATCCATACTCATTCCCTCCAGACCTTTATTATATTTCGTTTGTCCGAAATATGCAAACAAGCGTATGAACTTAAAAGCTACATAAGGTATTATTTTGCATCGTTTAGCTTTCATGGGGTGAATTGTAAAATGATATAGGGTAATATGATAATGCGTAACAAAGGTAAATACGACTTTTCGGCTTTCGAGCAGGCCATAAAGGAAGCGCGAGTAAGCAGAGGATGGACACGGGAACGTTGGCGCAGGAAGTGGCTCTTGCGCCCCGTTACATTATGTCCATTGAAAACAAAGGGCAGCACCCAAGCTTTCAGGTTTTCTATGAGCTTGTTACCTTGTTTCAAATATCGGTAGACCAATTCTTTTTTCCGGATACCGGTGCGGAAAAGTCAACGCGCCGCCGCCAGCTTGACAGTCAGCTTGACGAATTAGAGGAAGCGGATTTAATCATCATGGCGGCTACCGCAAAGGGGATACAGGAAGCCAAAGGAACGGGGGAATAAAATCTCCCGCTTTCTTTTTGAAGAAAGCTCATGTATCTGCACAGGCACCTTTGAACCGGCAATCCTCATTGCTTGTTTACTTTGTTCAATAAAAATACTACCCCCACAAGGCTGCTTTCCAGATCCGCATACTCGTTTTGCTGATTCCGCACATATTGGGCAAACAACTCTCTCTTGGCCGGATAAGCCTTGCTCAGTTCTTCCGCGCGACGCTTGATATTGATGAAGTCCTTCGCATTGTTGGGGTTTTCTTCGTCAGGGGCATGGATGGCGGCAAGCTTCAGCCCCGCTTTACTTATAACGGATTTCCATTCAGGGAGCGTGGGATAGTCCCCTTGGAAGAGGAGCGCGCCCTCGTTCCCCTCCGCTAAATAGGCGTCGTCCAGAAGAATATGGCCTCCCGGCCTGACTGTACCCGCCAGCGCCTTCAAGGTTTCATATTGGCTGCCAAGGATATTCCCGACAGCGCCATAGATAACCAGATCATAGCCGCGTTCCGCTTGGACGGCCTCGGTAATATCTTCGACTCTAAATTCGCAAAGACCGCCGACGCCGTATTCTGTTGCCTTTTCTCTTGCATACTGAACAAAGTCCGGAAGCAGGTCAATGCCTTTGCAACAGCACCCAAGCTCCTTGGCAAGCTGGATGGATACCGCACCTTTTCCGCAGCCCAAATCCAAAACCCGGACATCTTCGTTTAGTGAGATATGGTTCTTTATCAAGCTGAGCATTTCTTGGGGAGAACTTCCAAGCTCCCATAAATCCTGCAGCAAATAGGGGAGGAACGGGATAATGTCGGTGCTATCCCCCGTGAGTGATCGCGCCAGCTTTTCCAGTATTTGATCGTTCATCTCGATACCTCCATAGAAATAGCATGAAGGCCTTGCCGATGCCATTTATTTAAAAATCAGGCTCCCAAGCCCGCTAATCCAACCGATTGCTCCTACAAAAACAATAACGTTTTTCATAACTCTCAGCCATTTGTGCTTCTGGATTGTTTCATCAATCTTTTTCTGCCACTTGATCAAAACGACTAATAAGCCTAAGATGAAAATCTTCAGTCCCCATTGAAAGACATTTGATTCAACAAATCTCTCTATTTCCGAGAATTGCGTAGCAAACCTGCTTTCAAACAGGACCGCGAAAAGCAAAAACCAGCCGACTAGGGCAAAGATAAAACCCGCCGCTTTCAGTTTGGAAAGGTAAAAGCTCTTACTGCGGGCGCGGTTCTCCGCTGCTTCCGCTTTGTAGTTCAATTTCAGGTGATTGCTTTTCATGATCTTAAGCATGATAAAAAGGCAAAGCACTCCAACGGCGAAATAAAAGCCTTCAAAGTATAAACCCGAAACGCGATTGGCGGAAAAGTACAAGGCCAGACCATCGGTCATCGTTTTCAATAAAATCGGAGCAAGAAGATAGAACTTCTTTTTGTGATAAACAGACATGAAAAGCATAAAAGCGCAAAAAACATGAACCGCTGTGGCCGACAGCCGTTCAATTCCGATCTGATGATTGACGGATTCAAATCTGCTTTTGTATTTGAGAATGATCAGCAAAGGAATAAATATTTCAAATACGCCGGTCAGCAGACCCACATAGCCATAATAAAGGGGAATATAAATCGAAGCCAGGAAAATGTTGATTGGCGTATTAAAAAAATAAGCAAAGGTGCTTTTCAGGGCAACGGAAAAAAACCAGGCCGCCGCACCGAACAGGATTATACTCCCGGGTACGTTCGTCTTTTTTCAATAGGCGGAAATAGGTATAAGTCCCGCTAACAAAAGAACAGCCGGTATCAGCAGGTAGGTATCCATTTACTTATCCCTCCTTTGCAAGACAATAGAGGATTCCTTAGCTTTTTCACTATGCCTGCAAGTTAACTATAATTTTGAGTGCTCTTTATTGCAATGCTCCGATGTTTTCGGAAATACCCCTGGACTTGATCTTTTTCAGCAGCCCGATGACGGATATGTCTATGAAGCGAAAATTCCAGACCGTCAATCAGGCTCAAATCATCCTCGACCAAAAGAATATGATTCATACGTCATCTACCTCCAGCAAATAGCGCAGCATTTTTTCCGGATTTTCCAGAAAGCGGCGGGTCAGTTGATAGTGTTCCGTCTCCCGAAAATCTACCGAGCGAATGCCGTCCTCCGTCAGCAGGTAAACCTCCGCACCGGGATACGCCATTAGAATGGGCGAGTGGGTGGCAATGATAAACTGGGAGTTTTTTTGAACCAAAGCATGGATATACGCAAGCAAAGTCATCAGCCGGCAGGGGGACAACGCGGCCTCCGGCTCGTCCAGCAGATAGAGCCCATTGCCGCTGAAGCGGTCCATCAGAGAAAGGAAGCTTTCCCCGTGAGATTGCTCATGCAGGGATCGGCCGCCGTAATTGTGCGCGGCGCCAATCTCGTCGATATAGCTGGCCGCATTGTAGAAGCTCTCGGCCCGCAGAAAGAAGCCGTCTTTGGGGTAGGCGCTCCGCGAAAGGGTCAGATGCCGGTATAACTCCGAGTGGGTGAGGCTGGTGGAAAAGCTGAAATTGCGGGTGCCTCCCTCGGCATTGAAGCCGTAAGCCACCGCGATGGCCTCCAACAGGGTTGACTTGCCCGTACCGTTTTCTCCTACCAAAAAGGTGACGGACTTGGGGAAAAACAGCTCTTTCCTCTGGGCCAGATGGCGCACCACCGGCAGGCCGCCAAGGTAAGAGTCCTCTTCTGGCAGCGAATTCAGCCGTACGCCGCTGATATATTTTCTTTTCATCCAAGCGCTCCTTTCTGCCGTTATATCATCATAAGCTTTTTCCCGTCGGCTTGTTTTCTACGGACTGACCTTTGACAATATAAGCGTTGCCGGTAATGCTGCCCAATAATCCTATCAAGCCGAGCCATTTCAATTTAGCCAAAAGACGTACAAACCTGTTCAATGCGCAGCCTCTTTACAGACATTTTAAGAATTTACCTACAGGGTATTTAAACCCAATATCCTTTGCAAGTTCTCGCCCAATATCTTACGTTTTTCATCTTCTGAAAGCGGCAAATCATTCACTCTGGTAATGGCATTTTTTAAATTATCTATACCGTAGGGCGTATCTGTTCCCATCAAGATTTTTTCGGCACCGAATTTTTCTATGGCAATCAACAGTTTCTTTGGGGGAATGAGCTGCCCTCCGGACATATCAAAATATACGTTCTTATTCTGCAGTTCGGCTTGGGAAAATACCTCCATCCCAATCATATGAGCAATAATGAAGCAAGCATCAGGATGCCGGTTAACCAGCCGCACCATATCCAGCGCATCTTGCCGGGACGCAAGGTGGATAAAAACAGGACGCCCTTTGTTTTCCGCCCACTTGACGATTGGCCCGATGTTTTCGTTTTGAAGACTGAATCTGTGCCAGCATTGATGAAGCTTTATTCCTTTGAAATTCCACGAGGCATATTTATCCTCGATTTTATCAACCATAGTTTTGTCATTCGGGTTAACCCAAAAAAACTGGAAGATTCTCTGCGGAGCTTGCCTGACCAGAGTGAAAACATACTCGTTACCTTCATCAATCTGTTTTGCCGCACCCGTCAAGGCGATAATTATTTTGGTCAGCCTGTTGATAACATAAATAAAGTCTTTATTCGGGTACTTTAGATAAAGATCAGGCAATTTATAGCCTTTATCCTTATTAAGCTCTCCGGGGCAAAGAACCACGGCATCCGTTGAATTTTCATTAAGTTTTTTAAGTATACCGGCGACGGTTAAGTATTCGCCGCAGGCATGAGCGTGACCATCAATGATCAAAACTTTTCTCTCCTTTTATATCCCCAATGCAGCCCTTGACGAAAATCTTGCCAAAAGTGGCCTTCATCATCAACTCCAGCGCTTCGTGACCTGACTCGCCAACCATGTTTTGATTGATGTATATCAAGAAAAAACTCATCAAGCTTGCCTCAAAAACCGTTGCAGGCACCGTTAGCCTATAACCCTTTTGTCCGGCCGCCTGTATAAAATCCGTCACCCTGTTTTGGTTTTGCCGGGTACTGCGTTCTTTTTGCTGCTCGCTGCTTTTCGACCAGATTTCCTGAATCAATTGCGGATCGTTGACGATTAACAGTAAGGGTTCGTTTTGCATAAAGCCCAATGATTTCAGAACCGTATGTTTCATCGCCTCCGGAAATTCGTATTCAGCCAGAAACGTATGCAAGTTATTCATTTCTTCTTTATGAATTTCTGTTTCAATATCCAGGACGATGTCAAATACCATAGATTCCTTTGACGGATAAAAATTATAAAAAGAGCCTTTCGCTATCCCGACTTTTTCTACAATTTTATCAACGCTGGTTTTCTTGACTCCGTATTTTTCAAGCAATACCTTGCCTTCATGGAGCAGCTTCCTTTTTATCGTCTGTTTTTCAGTTTCAGAAAAATGTCTTGCCATATCACCGCTCCAGTCAATGACCAATTATTAATTATAGTCATTGTAACGCAACTTCAAATTCCTGTCAAATGTTAACTTCTATTTGTCATAGCGGCCACCATCAAAGGGAACAAGTAAAACAAAGGAAGCGGAAAAATAAAGACCTCTGCTTCCTTTGATGTCAGCCTATGAAAGCTCATCGGCAACCGATGGGCTTTCATAGACAGGCAAGCATGAAAGGCCCGCATCCAGTTTAAGCATCTTTGCCTTGTAGTCCATAAAGTTTCGGTTGATGCGATTTATTAGTTCTGTTTCCTTATCCATTGGCATTCCTCCTTTTCAGCGCTGTGACCGCCTCCATAATATCCTTCCTGAGACGGTTGGCTTCATATTGGAATATCGTCTTGTCAATATGTCCGGTGGCATTGGCCTTGGCAGCAATCTGGTTCAGGTTGCTGCCGATGGCGTGCAGCTCCCGCGTCATGGAAAAATAGTCGGAGGGGGCAGTTCCGTGGGCACATAGCCGTTGATGAGGGAACGGAGGTAGCCTTCCTGTGAAAGTCCCGATTTTTTCACCTGCTTGGCAAGGTTTTGCTTCTCCTCGGCATTAAGCCTTATAAGGATTGGAATTCCTCGTTTTCTCATTGTTCCGACTCCTTTCGTGTAGGATGGGAAAGCTCTTTTTCCTGCTTCATGGACTCCCGTGCTGTATCGTTCACGATAAACGATGTTCATTAAGACAAAACTCATAAAATTCTTGTGGTTCTCCAAGATGGCCCGGAAATCATATGAAAAAAGCCGCCACATTTTTGTGACGACTTTAGATTGTTCTTATATTTTTTTGAATCCTTTACTGCACACCCATCAAAGCAGGAGCTTGGTTTCCACTGGCAGAGGGCGTTGATTTCTGCCTCTGTGCGGCACTGTCCTTAGCCTTCTGTTCAAACCTTTCTATTTGTTCCAGTGTATATTTATATCCCGCACTGTAGCCGATACCAAGTAAAGCCTTGTCATATCTTGAGAACGTCATTAAAGCGACTTCGCCGTTTTCACCTTTGATGTTGAATGATATACTCGGGTCGTTGCTGCTGTAGCCCTGGCCGTTGTATTCAGCCGCTGCGACCGCACCGTGAACTACATTGAGTTTCTCGGCTGTTTCCTCTGCCAGCGCCGCATATTCCTGCGGGTTCTTATCAAGGGCCGCGTCAAAGGCTACGGAAACATTTTTGTTGAGCGTTCTGCTGTGGCCTACACCGAATAATTCCCCCGTTACGGAATCGACTTCAAAGTAATAGCTACGCTCGCCGTTAATCAAGACATCGGCGTACCAACTGGAACGGGGAAGACTGTCGGTTGCCGACTGATAACCCATTTCAACCACCTGCCCCTCCAGGCTTAGGCCATATACGCTCCACAGGGCCTGCGCTCCGATCTCGGCAGCATCTTTCTTTGCCATGTCCTTGCTTGTCGGTGTTTGATTGCGGTAATACTCAAGGTCAATGTCCCTTACCGTATAATTTGCCTTTTTGTAGCCCTCCGGCAGGCTGTTCTTCGCCGTTCTGGATGACTGATCCATGTAACTTACGTAGCTTGTGGGGACCGTATTTATCTTGTTATATTCCGCCGCAGCGACTACCTGTGTAAATCCCTGAAACATCATTGTGCCAGCCCCGATGATCATTACGGCTGCTAAAACTGACTTTTTGACATGTTTACCTTCCGATCTGTTTGTTTTCATGTGAATCTCTCCTTTATTGTTTATTTGTGATCACAGGAACCAATATAAGGGGCCTGAATTATAGAATCGTAATCAAGTTATTATTAAATTGTAAAAGTTATTTTTGCCGTTGTCCCTTTGCCGGGACGGCTGCTGAAGCTCAACTCCGCATCGTGGCTCGAAGCTATCTGCTTGCAGATAGCAAGCCCCAATCCGGCACCGCCGTCGCTCCGGTTCCGCGATTTTTCTCCCCGGTAGAAGGGTTCCGTGATCTGCGAAAGGACTTCAGGAGTCATGCCTTTTCCGTTGTCCCGGACACTGACCGTTTTCCTTCCGACTTCCTTGGCAGCGCTTACAACAATATGTCCACCCTTACCGCACGCCTTTATCGCGTTGTCAATCAGATTGATCAGCATGCTTTCCATCAGGCAGGCGTCTCCACGGATTGTCTCTATTTCACTGCTGAATTCTATCTGAACATTTTTTCCAGCAAGCTTGCCGTACAGCGTTTGACTGACCGTCTCAAAGAGGCTGGATACCGTCAGTTCTTCACTGGTAATCTGATTGTTCTGCAGATTTGCCACTTCTAGCAACTGAAACGCTACCGTCTGCAGGCGGCGGCTTTCGGACATGATATAATTCAGTGCCGAAAGTCTGTCATCCTCAGACAAAACGGCCTTTTGCATGTATTCCGCATATCCGTAGATCGCGGTCAGCGGCGTGCGGAGCTCGTGGGCAAAGTTATCGACAAACTGCTGCTTTCTGTCTGCGGCGTCCTTCAGTTCCGTCATCTGGCGCTGAATTTCCTCCGCCATGTGATTGAAACTCTGCGACATTTCGGTAAGCTCGTCATGTCCGGATACCGGAAGCCTGGTTTCATACGCGCCGTTCGCGATATCCTTGGAGGTCCGGGAAATCTGCTTAAGCGGCCTGAATATCCGGTTCAGCACGAGATGAAGGCCGAAAGCGAGCAGAACGGAGAGGACAAATCCCGCGAGGAATAATATATTTTTCAGGCGGCTCCATGAGTTTATGGCTTCCGTCGTATCGTAAAGATAAACCAGTGTGTAGGAATCGTATGGGGCGGGAAGCTTTCCTGAGACGATAACATAAGTTCTACCGTCAATTTTCCGTATCGTTGCCAGGCGGTTTCCGTTACCCGCAGGTTCCAGGGAATTGCTCTGCAGCACAGTCGCGTCCTTACTGGAAAAGACAAGCTGATTATTTTTGTAAAATACAAGTCCTGCCTTGTTATCCCCGGACAGATAGCTGTAAGGCTGAAGCAGGGAACTTAAAGAACCGTCTATGTCGGTCCCACGGCTTTCCACGGCCTGGAGATCCTTGATCAGGGCGGATGCGATAAAATAGTGCTCGCCCAAGCTCCTATCCTCCGCGCGGTTTACCGTATCCCTGAACATTGCGACGGAAACAATGAAGATACCAAGGTTAAAGAAGAAGAGAAAAAGCGCAAGAGTCGTTAAAAAAGTCCGCTGCTTCATCGGCCTGCCTCCAGACGGTAACCCAGCTTATACACGGTTTTTATCCTGTCCTCCCAGCCAAGCTTTTTCCGCAGCTTCCGTATATGTACGTCCACGGTCCGGGTGTCTCCTTCAAAATCGTAACCCCAAACCAACTCCAGCAGTCTTTCCCTGGATAGCGCGATATTACGGTTGTTCACAAGGACTTCTAATAATTCATATTCCTTTGGTGTGCATTCGACCAACTGTCCGTTATGAAATATCTGATGGCTGCTAAAATCAATTTTTACGTTTCCCGCTTCAAAACGGCTCACGGTTTTCTGCGTCCGCCGCAGGACCGCTTCCACGCGGGCCAGCAACTCCAACATTTCAAAAGGTTTTGTCAGATAATCGTCAGCTCCCATTGAAAAGCCCTTGATACGGTCAGGCAGGCTGTTTTTCGCAGTCAGGAATATTGTGGGCGTTTCATTTGCCTGCTTTATCACTTCAAACCCGTCAAGCCCCGGTAGCATGATATCCAGAATCATCAAATCATAAGATTGACGCTGTACTTCCGAAACGGCGGTTTTTCCGTCGAAAACTGAGGTACATTGATGCCCCACAAGCTGCAGGTTCCTTTTTACAAGCTCATTGATCGCCGCTTCGTCCTCGACGATTAAAATAGATGCCAAATTGATCCACCTCCTTCAACAATATTATCAACGTTTTGTTATGAAGTTGTATAATATGCTGCAATTTTTAACAATTGGTACCAGTTTCAATCTTATGTCATATCTTACATTTTTAATATTATTTTCCCTATAAATACTAAATAGATTAGACACTCAAGCAAAGCGTAAATATTTGTGTAAGTAATTAAGCGGGGGGTATTAGGGGCAAGCCCCTAACAAGCGAATTTGGCTAGCCAAATTCAGTGTTTGCTGCAACACAAGACGGCGGTCTGGTGTTGGGTGTGGGTTACGATTGTCCTCAAATACAACCGGCCGAAAAAGAAAGGCAGAAGATAGTTACTCCTGCCCGTAGTGGTTATGCAGCAGATTTCAGGAACAGAAAAAAGCGCTGATTTCTCAACGCCTTAGCCAAGTTCTCATTATATAAATAATGTGACTTTCTTTAATTTCCAGGTATGCTTATATTCGTGCGTTATTAAAACTAAAAATATAACGCATATCTTGTAAAGGCTTACCCATTATTGCAAAGGAGTATTTCTCATTATTGAATACGAAGCCGTTTCTCTCATAAAAATTTTTGGCTGCCTCGTTATTTTCTAAAACCCATAAATAAACGTCGTTATATCCGGCAATTTTCAGATCATCCAGGGCGGCTTTTAAAAGCTTATGCCCATATCCTTTCCCAAAATACGCCGGCAGAAGATAAATTGAAATAATTTCTCCCCATTCAGACAATTTCTTATCTCTTGACTTTCCGTAGGCAATACATCCAACGGCTAATTCTTGGTCATAAATAAGCAGTGCGGTTACGGTATTAGCCTCAATCCAACCTTGAAAAGCATTTACCCAAAAATCATCTTGTAATTCATCGAGATACCTTTGGGGAATAATGCCTCTATAAGCGCTTTTCCAACTGGAAGCATGAATATGACTTATTGTTTTCGCATCTTGAATCGTTGCTCGTTTTATAATCATAGAATCACCTTGATTATGTCATTATATAAAATAATTGGAAACTTTAAAGCTGGAGTTCATCGTTCCCTTTTCAGATAAATCATATCAACCATCTGTTTACCATTTTCATATATCGGGTGGTCATAATTATCAATAAAAAAATTTTTTATTCGATGTGACTCTGTAAAGCCGCTCTTCTGATAAAAATTCAAAGTATTAGGGCTGTCGCCTGTTCCGACAAGCATAACGCTGCAATCGGCGTAGTAGGAGAACAGAAACTCAATCAGCGCATTCCCATAGCCCTTTCGCTGACAATCCGGCTGAACCGCAATATTTTTTATCTCATAAATGCCATCCGCTTCTTTTGTAACCACACATTCGGCTTTAACTCCATCGTCATGCAAAACAAACATTTCGCCTCGCTCAAGATATTTATCTATCATATTTTCCTGCTCATCCGCCAGCAACAGCAGGCCAATATATTCTTTTTTGCTTCCTGTGACTTTTATGATCTCCATAATCAGATACCTCTAAATCCCTGTTTTTTACTCAATTTAACTCAGCCTTGTACTTAATAATCAACCCCGCTGCCCAATTGAACAGCAGTTCAGAGAGCCGCTCAAACTCAGTCTGCGCCATATTCGGCTGTTGCTTGAGGGTAATGCCGGTCTGCAAAATTTTCCGCTCCTGTGGTTGCAGCAAGGGGATAAGCTCGGCCTTTTGCTTTATGTAGGTTCTCGTTTGGTCGTAATAGACTGCCTGCACGGTAAAGGCGGCTGATTTATAAAGGGTCTTCAATATCTCCGCATCTTTCTTATGCACCATGTTGTGGCCACACATATGGTAGATGTTGCAGGCCCCGGTCCGGATTGCACGGTGAATATCCTCCTTCCCGATCAGTGGCAGCAGAAAATCAATACTACCGAAAACCGGGGTGGTATCATGATAGAACTGGAACAGAGCAGAGCGTTCCCAATTTAGTAGCTCCTGCCGGCCGGAGATAAATCCACAAACTTTCTCCCTGTTCGGAAGCGTGTCCAGCATAGCGCCATATGCTTTCAGATCTCCCGGAGTTGCCTGATCCAGTATGACAACCGCATCAATGTCGCTGCTGTCTGTTGCTTCACCCCGACCATAACTTCCCTGAAGCCCGACAAACAGCAGACGAGAACCGAACAGAGCTTTCAACTCGTCCAAGTATCCTTTCATCCAAGTGTTTATATTAAAATCCATTCTTTACTCCTTTGTGTTGGTTTCATAATCCCGCTGTCAAACTGCAATTTGTACGCTTCTCATCATGCTATTTTTGGTGCTTCATTGGTATGTATCGTATACCATCCTTTGTTTGTTCCACATCGGTATCTGTAAATCCTAATTTATGATAAATCTCTCTTGCATAAGGAGAGGAATGAACAGTGATCATTGCTGAGGTGCTGTTTCTTAAAACCGCTTCAAATAATTTTCGCCCAATTCCTTGCCTGTGATATTTCCTGTCAACAAAGAATAACGCAATATGGCCGCCCTCATTTATAGTCGCTATCACGCCGCCAAGAGTTCCATTTTCATAAGCGCCATACATTTCAAGGTTATTGATTTGATTCTCATCATTGATAAAATCTCGAAATGTATTGATGCCTTCTTCCATATAATCGGGCGCTTCAAATTCTAAAAATACATCCCATACAAGGTGCATGGCTTCCGCTTTTTCAGATTCTATCAGTTTTTTTATTTCCATTTATCGCCGCTCCTAGCGTCATGAGTTTTTCTATAAAAGTGTTTCCATCTGCTTCTTTGCCTTTTTGTCTAATATTTCACCGTTACATAGCAAAGCCTACCGTACCAGCCAGCCATAATCCTGCCTGCAATCCATGATGTAGTCAACGTATACCCTCTGATCCTTAACTTGGTATAAAATGAGATACCATTTCTCAACGAACATCTTGTGGTATTTGTTTGGCGGAATAAACTCGGCCTCCAGGAAACGGCGGCTTTGATTGTGATTTCAAAACCACCGTTTGGCATTAGCTATCTTATAGTATGTGTATGATTATTCTCCCGCCAAAACAACGGTCTCCTGTTGTCCAAAAAGTAAATCATGGTAGTGCTGCAAGAACAAATATCAACCTCCAAATAAATGTTCAGGAAATAAACCATCCACACAAACAGATAGCCTATATCAGCTATGACTCACCAGGTGCGTTTGAAACCGCTGTTTTCGATTGCAAATGTCATCATAACATCATCGTCATCGTCCAGCATGCTCGCATCAACATCGCGCCCATCAATTGACTTTGTGACCAGCGCTCCGTTTTTAATATCCCGCAAAACCCGTTCGTATTGGCGGACGACCTCATCCATTAATCCCTGGTTCCACACAAACCGGTCGCCAGAGACCGGCCGGCCCTTTTCGCCAGTCAAAGACTGTTCGTAATCTACAACCGCTTGCAGGTTTTCCTTTTCCTGTTCCAGCCATGTTTTGTATTCGTCATAGCTATACCACTCCACGGTCATCCAAGTTTTCCCTTCGTCCCAGCTGATCCTGTCTTTCCCAGTTGCTTGATCAAATATTGACATTGTGGCTTGACCAGACATGGCCCTGGCAGTTTGGTCATCTATATTAGCAGCTCTAAGGAGCACAAGCCGACGAACGGAAGGGTCCTGGTCATCCGTTTGTCCTGCCGTATTGGCAGAGGTAGCAAATACAGCGGGCACGCCAATAATCAAAGCAAGGGCCAGTATCATTCCGATCAAGGAAGTTTTCTTCATTTTCATAATCGACACAATCCTTTCTTCCATAGCGTTTTGGCTGAAATTGTTGCACAAGGGGGGTAGCCTGTTCTTCCTTTCCTCCAGGCCGATGAGCGTCATAGCGTAAGCTGATTTCATGGTTTCCCCGAACGTCTGCACCACGGTTTCATCGCAGGACAGCTCAAGGTCACGGTTTGCCAGCACATACATTAGCCACACCAGAGGGTTGAACCAGTGGATGCATAAAGCGGATGCCAGCAATAGCTTGGTCAGCGCGTCAAACCGCTTGATATGCACAAATTCATGGGTAAGGATATGCCGCAGCCTTGTTTCGTCCGTCCAGTCTGTTGTTTTGGGCAATAACACCACGGGTCGGAAGATCCCATAGGTCAGCGGCGCTTTGATTTTATCGGATTGCTTTATCTGGACAGTCCGCCGCATCGGATGTTCCCGCAGCCAATGGGCTGCAAAGTTATTCGTGACTGGCAGGGCGGTTTGAAATTCCCGGCGGCATTTGATATAGGCCACGATGAGAAACAAGGCACAGGCGCACATGCCAGCCAGCCAAATGACCGTAACGGGCAAAACGGATACGACTGGCGCGCCAATCCCAATGGTATGCTCTAGAGCGGGAGCAGCGCCCATATTGGGGATGCCCGTCGTTTTTACAGGAGCAGTGAAAGCCGTCGTTTCCGTAACTGCCCGTTTCAGCATGTCGATACTCGTGTAAAAGCTGAAACGCGACGGAATGGAAAAGGGAATGAGCAAGCGGCAAATCACTACGCCCCACAGAACAAGAAACGTCTTTTTGGGCAGTTTGTGCAGGGTAAGCGCACGGACGATAACAACGGCGCTAATGAGGACAGCCCCCAAAAGACTCATTTGTAAAATATCCATATTCGCCGCCTCATCTCAAATTATTGACAAGCTGCTTCAGCCTTTCGATTTCTTCCACAGACAGGGGTTTCCTGTTCAGAAGAGAAGCGAAAAGTAAATCGGCAGAGCCGTCAAATACCTTGTTGATCAGTTCCGTGGTTTCCTGTTCCTGCACCTGTTCTTTTGAGATGACAGCCCGGCACAAGAAATTGGGTTCCAGCCGTTCTATGGCCCCCTTGGCGATACATTTTTTAATCACAGTGTAGGTGGTGTTCTTGTTCCATCCCACCTGTTCTTTGAGGATTTCGGTCAGCCGCTTGGCGGTTAAAGGACCTCCCTTCCATAAGACATCCATCACCTTTAGTTCGGAATCGAAAAGTTTTGTTCCCATGCGCACATCTCCTTTGCGGACTATTGCAATAGTTTTCCCGCAATTAAATACTACCGTGATAGTCTGCACATGTCAAGACTATCGCGGTAGTATTTGAAAATATTTTTTTTGCCCTAATCGTATGCACTTCCGGCCTTGCATAAAACACCTGCCATTGACAGCTTGCGTTAAACACCTGTCCCTTTGAGGATGAAGCATCCATAATGTAGCCGTCTGAGCATAAATTCAAACATGGTTATACTTATAAATTGCTCATAGGTATCATATATTTAATTGTCTTACATTGATTAAAGTTTCCTGCTTGCACTTTGGACAAAATAGCGGAAAACTCTCAAGTATAGCTGTCTTTTCTGATTTTTAATCTTATTTTATTATTGCAAACAGGACATAATGCCAAATAATTTTCTCCATCACGCCACCTTTTTCGTGCATAGAAATCCATTTAATATAGTTTCAATACTTATTGTTAAGATGCCTAAATATAATGACGCCAGCAATATACTGAAAAACAAAATACCCTCCTAAATACAAAATTATTAGTTTAGAGTTTGTAATTACTTCCAATTTTCCTAATATTGAAAAAAGCACTATAGAAAAACCAGTAATCGCTAAGCCTAGTACATAAGCATATCTTCCCGATTTATCCCTTAATTTTTCTTTTCGTTCGTCATGTAATTCTATGTTTTCATTTTCTAATCGCTCAGCATATCTGTTTCTGTTTTTGGGTGCAGTCCAATAAAAATATTTGCTTATCATTATAATCCCAGGCCCAATAAAGGCACCTGAAAATCCAAATAATAAGCTATTCAATCTTATATCAAACAGCAACGCTATAATGAGGAAAATGGCACCACATAATATATACAGTATGCCTACTAAAAGGTTATTTTTCTTCATTCGTTTTACTCCTTTCATATATAAAAATCTCTTCTATGGGCTTTTCAAAAAAATCCGATATGATGAACGCCAGTTGCAAAGACGGATTATATTTTCCATTCTCAATAGAACTGACAGTTTGCCTTGAAACGCGAATTGCTTTTGCAAAATCTTCTTGATTCAGCCCTCGCTCCTTTCTCAACTGTTCGACCTTGTTTTCCAAGAAAGCACCCCCCCCAACATTATGACAAGGTTCCTTTACATTTTTATTGTAGCGCATAGAAATAGATTTGTCAAGGTTCCTTTACATTTTTCAAGTTTTAATCAGATGTAAATAATTAGCTTAATATAAAGAGCGGCTGTCCAAAGTTGAACAGTCGCTCTTTTTTACACACTCGCCACCTCGCCCCGGCTTGGTGGTCATCAATCAGATAAGATCGCCTATATGCCGGTATCCAGGTGCCGCTTGATGTCCCGGCTGCCGTGCAGAACACGGTGGATTTCAATCGTATCCTCCAGCACGACATAGAAGACAAGATAGCTGTACACCGGCATTCTGCGGTATGCCAGCCGGTATTGCCCCGCACTATAAGCCTCGTACTTTTCGGGAAAACGGGGCAACTCCTTGATCTTTTCAACAATACGGTCATATTGACGCAGCGCGGTGCTTTCGTAAAACTGGGCAAGATATTCCACAATGTCCGCAAGGTCTTGTGCTGCGACGGGCAGCATGACCACCTTACGCATTGGTTTGGCCCACCTTTTCCGCAAGCTTGTTGCCCAGCGAGGCGGAAACCTCGTCAAATTCCAGGCGGGTAGGGTCGGACTCGGCCTGCTGCTGCGCCTCCAATAACGCGGAATCAATGCGCTTTGCCGTCTGGAGGGCTTCGTACTGCTCAATGCTCATAACCACCATGTCGCCGTAGCCGTTCTTCGTCAGGAAAACCGGCTCCTTGCCTTCATGGACGATGCGGGAAATTTCGGTAAAGTTATTCCGAAGATCGGAGATTGGCCTGATCTGAGGCATGGTAATACCTCCCTTCATTATCAAAACTTTATCATAATTATGATATTAAGTCAAGGGACACTTTATGTTTACAATTTGAAATCCTGACATTAAGATGCTATAATAAACCGAAAATTGTATTGTAAAGGAGACACATATCTATGTATTCTGTTCGTTTAAGATAAGCAGGCAATAAAAAAGCAGTAAATCCTTCCACAATTGTGGGCTTTTTTGTTGTGTTTGTCTTTACGCATCAGGACATAGGTACAGGCTGGGTGTAGCTGTTTCAAGCTATTCCTATCTGTTGTTTGTCTTTTTTCGTTGATATGCAGACCGAAAGCCCGTATTGGACTTGCGGCCTGCATTTTTATTTCCATAAGCAAAAATAAAATTAACAATAAGCTTTCCAGTTTAGAAAGCTTGATAAAAAATAATGGAGGAACCGCAATGTATTATATCTTTATATAAACGCTTCCTGTTTAAATCGCAGGATTTCCCTGCGGTTGTAGTCAATGAAAATATGCGATTTTAAACAGGAGGAATCAACTATGGAATTGTTATTAAAAGCAAGCGATATTTACGTGGAATATACAGGCCGCGAAGTATTGAATATTAAGGAGTTGGAGTTGTATGATTACGACCGTATCGGATTAATCGGCAGCAACGGAGCAGGAAAAAGCACCTTGCTCAAAGTGCTGCTTGGGGAGTTAACTTTGCCCGGATGCAAGGTAAAACGTTCAGGAAATTTTGCCCATATCACACAATTGGAGGAAACCCTTTTGCAGGAATCCGCAGACTATGCCCTGATGGGCAAGTTCGGTGTCAGCGGGCTGGACACACAAAACATGAGCGGCGGTGAAGAAACCCGGCTGAAAGTCGCACAGGCACTCTCCGGTCAGGTCCATGGCATTTTTGCCGATGAACCGACCTGCCACCTCGACCGCGAGGGAATTGATTTTTTGATTGGCCAGCTCCAATATTTCTCAGGTGCACTGCTAATCATCAGCCATAATCGTTACTTTCTCGATGAAGTTGTGAATAAAATCTGGGAGCTGAAGGACGGAAAAATTACAGAGTATTGGGGGAATTATTCCGATTATCTTCGTCAAAAGGAGGAAGAACGTCAAAATCAGGCAATCCGGTATGAACAGTTTGTCGCCGAGCGGGGTCGTCTGGAACGGGCCTCCGAGGAAAAGCGGAAGCAAGCGCGGAAGGTCGCTCAAAAAGCAAAAGGAGCAGCTAACAAAAGCATGACCGAAAGCGGCGGCCGCCTTGGACACCAAAAAACAATGGGAAGCAAACAAAAAAAACTTTACAATGCCGCGAAATCCATGGAACACCGTATAGAGGCAATGGGCGATGTACAAGCCCCTGAAAAGACCCGAACCATCTGTTTTCGTCAAAGTCAGGCGCTGGCTCTGCACAATCCTTATCCCATTGCAGGAGTGGAAATCAACAAGTGTTTTGGCGATAAAGTGCTGTTTCAAAAGGCATCCTTTCAAATCCCTCTGGGAGCCAAGGTAGCGTTCACCGGCGGGAATGGAACAGGAAAAACCACTCTGTTTCATATGATTTTGAATCGAGAGGCTGGCATCTCCGTTTCTCCGAAAGCAGAAATCGGTTATTTTGCCCAAAACGGCTATAAATTAAATCGAGATCAAGGGGTCATGTCGTTTATGGAGAAGAACTGCGACTATCAGCAGTCAGAAATTCGTTCCGTACTGGCCTCCATGAGTTTTTCTCAAAATGACATCAAGAAAGATTTATCGGTGTTAAGCGGCGGAGAGATCATCAAATTATTGATAGCCAAAATGCTTCTTGGACGCTATAACATCCTGCTGATGGATGAACCCGGCAACTTTCTGGATTTACCCAGTGTGGAGGCGTTGGAAGCACTAATGATAAATTATACAGGAACGATTCTGTTCATTTCCCATGATCAGAGATTGCTGAAAAATGTGGCAGACAGGATCTATACTATTAAAGACCGGCGGCTTTGTTTAACAAAAGGATAGTAACTTCAGATAAAACACCTGTGTATATTAAAAAGCAGCGAGTATGCTCTCGCTGCTTCATTGGCCTTATGGTAGCAGGTACAGGAAATAACCTCATTACTACCAGAGGTAAGGCACAAGTCGATACCGCACCTTTTGCATATATTCCGCGTATCCCGGCAACTCTTCTTTCAGGCTTTTCTCCTCGTCGAGAATTCTTAGTATAAGTACCGAGCGTCCATGCAGGCAAAAACAGCAATAGTCCAACAGGTCAAGCCCCATGTCGGATGTGACATTGTTGGACACGGATTGAGAGAGAGTTCGGCAACGTTCTTTTCGCCTAGCCATTTCTGCATCTTCTTATTGAGCCACTGAGACACGTAGCCTCCGACAACCATCAATGCCATGCCGTCAGAAGTGGCTTTTTTCAGTTCCCTGTTACCTTGTAGAATGAGCTCAAACAAGTCGTCCCCGGATACATTGGCCGCTCTTTGCTCCACTGCCCGGATCAGTGCCCTATTGCGGGCAATCATTTTTTCAACGACTGACGCATCGTTCTTCCGGTAGATCTTTATGGCTTGAATCACCATTGACAAAATCCCCAATAGCATGGTATTCGAGGTCAGCGCTGACTTCTCTTGAGACAGCATCTTGATGAAATCCTTCCGTTCCATCAATTTGAAAAGGGCGTTCGATCCCAGAACGTCGGAACTTCATTCATCGTCCACATAATGATGTTTTGCGCCTTTTCACTCAAGGTAAGAGTCAACAGCGTCAAAACGAAGTGCTTTTGGAAATCCACCTCAATAGTTCAAGCTTTGCAAATCATTGTCGTGCCGTATTGTCTCGCGTTTTCAGAAGCGGGGCCAGAAATACAACTGAAATGAACACCATCAGTAAATCTGCTGCCAATACTGTCCAATGCACTTCAATTTTATTAAGAGCAAACCCATAAATTAAGGCGCCGAAGGGCATACCTCCTTTGGAAATCATCCCGACAATGGAAAAAACCCTGGACATGTATTCGTTGGGCGTTGCTTTTTGGACGAAGGTCTGTACCGGTACATTGACAAACATGAGCGCGGCGCCTAAAAAACTGAGCACCGCCGCCAGCAGGACAAAGTATAAAACCGTATCGTTTCCAAAAAGCGACAGGCTGCGGGGAAACAGTAAAATTGCAAATGCTGTCGTTGTGACTATCTGCAGGAAGCAGCCGATAAAAAGAGAGGTTGTTGCCTTCTTCTCTTTAGCAAACACCACGCCGACCAAAACACTTCCGAGCAGCGCCCCCAATAAAATTGCCATTTGCAGATAACCATACCAGGTGTCGGTGTAATGCAGGCGGCTTCGGAAAAACAAAGGCAGTACAACGGTAAACACAGGCTGGATCAACGCATAGATGACCAGGAAAAAGGTACAGAACCTGCGGATCGCCCGGTTGCCAAGAATAAACCTGGCGCCCTCCGCCAAGTCGGTCCAAAACCCCTTTTCCTGCAGCTTGAACTCCCGCCGGGTATGCTGATACCGAATCAGCACAGAGCAGCTTCCCGAGATCAGGAATGAAATACCGTTGATCAGGAACACGGCAGCAACCCCCAGGCCCGTGTACAGCGCGGCACCGATTACAGGGCTCAGCACACCGGACAAGGTCCGCAGCGAAGCTAAGATGGCGTTGGCCCGGGTCAGCTCTTCCTCGGATACCAGCCGCGGCAGCATCCCTTTCGTCGCCGGATCAAAAAAACCGTACAAGAGGGCTACAACGACCTGAACAGCGAGCAGCAGAATCAAATTCATCCTGTCACCATAGGAAGCAAAGGCCAACCCCAGTATGACAATTGCGCTGGCAATGTCTGTTGCCACCATGATCATTTTACGATTCAGCCTGTCTCCCCATACTCCGGCAAACGGATATACCAGAAGGGTCGGCATTAAAGACAGGAAGGAAAACAGCCCCACGGTTGCCGCGGAGCCACCTGCGTCGATAATATACAGCGGCATGATCACCATTTGGATACCTGTCCCTGTATCGGAAACCATTCTGCCAAAAAGCAACAGCAGAAGACTTGTATTAATCCTTTTTCGGTCTTTTTTCATCATCGCACCTACAGAATTTCCACATAGCCTTCTGTTCCGTTGATCCTTATTCTCTGTCCATCCTTGATCAGCTTGGTGGCATTTTCCACGCTGACTACCGCGGGTAAACCGTATTCCCTTGCCACAACGGCGCCATGGGTCATCATCCCGCCAACCTCCGTAACCAGCCCCTTGATGGATACAAACACCGGAGTCCAGCTTGGGTCGGTGAATGATGTAACCAAAATATCTCCCTCTTCTATATTGGCACCCTCCATTTTCAATATAACCCGGGCTCTGCCCTCTACGACGCCGGAAGAAACAGCCACCCCGGCCAAAGCCCCCCGGGGGATGCTTCCTGTGTCATATTCGCCGGATATCACCTCGCCGCCCGAGGTTATCACCCGCGGCGGCGTCAGCTTGGCAAAAATCGCATATTCTTCTTTTCTCTTTATGATGATTTGGTAATCCACCTTATTGGATTTAACGGCTTCCCTGAGTTCGTCAAAAGTCAGATAATAGATATCCTCCCGGTCTTTTATTACTCCCTTTTGCGCCAGCCTGCCGGCTTCCCTCAGCAGGGCCTCTTTAATCGTCCAAAGATACCAGACCATGATATACTTGCTGTATTCTCTGAACCCCGCGTAATTGCGCAAAACGCTGATAACTTTCCTGGTCTTTTTCGCTTTGCGCTTTCCGCCGGGCAGCTGCTCCAGGCGCCGCAAAATGTCCTGTTCCTTCTTCCTGGCTTCCTGCAGTCCCTGTTCGAATTTCCTGGTATGGGCGCCCGGTTCAAAAGCTTTGATGTTCGATAGGATCATTGGGATGAGTATGGTTGGCTTCTCGTTCCAGCGGGGGCTGGTTATATCGATTTCGGCTGAACAACGCATGCCGTACTTTTTCAGATAGGCCCGTATCGCGTCACTTACCGCTTGACCGCCTTCCAGTTTGGCCAGATCTTCAAAAAAGGTTTCATCACCGGCCTGTTCAAAATACGCCGTCACGGCTGGATACTTTCTGACGGCGTCCGCTACGTCCAAAAGCGCAAGTCCCATTTCGGAAGTGACATTATCGGGGACCGATTGGGCAAGCGTATCGGCCGCATTTTTTTCGCCCAGCCATTTTTTGATGTTTTTATTGAGCCAGGAAGAGGCGTAGGCGCCTGCAAAAACTACGCCGTAACCTGCAAAGACGGCATCCTTTAAGTTCCCGTAGTCTTTGCGTATAAAAGTAAAGAGCTCCTCTCCGGATAAACCGGCAATTTTTTGTTCTCTCTGATGCATTAGCGCCTCATGTCGGGCCATCAAATCTTTGACGATGGCATGATCGTTTTTGCGGTAGGCTTTGATGGTTTCAATGCCCCATTTCAGCCATACCGAAGCCCCTATCATCGCTGATTTTCCCCGGTATAGTGTTTTGACATAATCCCGGCGTTTCATTAAATTAATAAAGGCCTTCTGCATCAGCACATCGACGGCTGCCAAACCTTTGACAAAGGACTTGCTTATCAGGGGCGATCTAAGCTCGCGGGATATATCGATATACAATCTTCCCCCAATCTCAATCATCGCCGATCCGGAAATCAATTTGAAAAAATCCTGAAAGAAACTGTAACCTAACGGCCGCATCGCCTCGGTCATCATCTGCCGGTGAGCGAAGGAAAAATAGACATGATTTTTCCCGTCTTTATTTTCCGGCGCAGGATACAGGGTGGTAATGGGGCGGCTTTGAACAATATAGATTTTATCTTCAGAGAGGCACCATTCTATGTCCTGCGGGCGGCCAAAATAGGCCTCAATTGTCCTGCCCATTTTTTCCAGCTGCAAAATCCGGTCGTCTGTCAACGTCTGCTTGTTCTGACGTTCGGTTTCTATCTTCTTTTCCTCCGTCCCCCCTTCTTTCAAGGCATAGATGGCCAGTTTTTTGGTAGAAATTTTTTTATCGATGATCTTTCCTTCCCGCACCTTATAGATATCTGCATTGACCAAACCGGAGACCAGCGCTTCGCCAAGCCCAAAGCCGGCATCTATAGACAACACTTTCCTGTTGGCGGTAACCGGATCGGCGGTAAACATAATGCCCGCCGCCTCCGGAAAGACCATCCTCTGGATGACGACAGACAAGTAAACCTTGCTGTGGCCGTACGCGTTTTGCATGCGATAGACGACTGCCCGGTCTGTAAATAAAGAGGCCCAGCACTTGCGGATATGCTCCAGTATGGCCGCTTCCCCAATGATATTCAAATAAGTATCCTGCTGGCCTGCGAAGGAAGCGGTGGGCAAATCCTCGGCTGTGGCGCTGGAACGTACGGCATAGGCATTTTTTTCGCCCAGCTTTGTGAGGCGCCGGGTTATTTCTTCCTCTATATCACCAGGGATGGTTGTTTCTTCAATAACTTTGCGGATCTTTGCGCTAATTTCGCTGATTCTTTTCTGGTCATCCACTTTTAGACCAGCTAATTGATCAAGCCATGCGTTAAACTCCTGGTTAGGCACGATGATTTGTTTATAGGCTTCAGTGGTAACACAGAATCCTTCCGGCACCTGTATCCCGCTTATTCTTGACAATTCACCCAAATTAGCGCCTTTACCCCCGACCGCAATCAGCTTTGTTTTATCTATATCCTTAAAATCAAGTACGTAAGCATTCATCTGTTTTTCCTCCCTGTTATTTCCCGATACCTTCCCTGATTATCTTAATCCCATCGCTCAGCCTTTTAATAAACTTCTCTTTATCTGATATGAACATGCAACTCTGTTTCCAAATGAGAGTGTAAACCATTTCCGCAGCCAGATAGGAATCTATTTCCTGCTTTATCAGGCCTCGTTCCTTATCCCGTTCGATAAACTTCACAATTCTTTCAATAAAAGACGCCCGTAGTTTGGTAACGAATTCACTGTCATCGATTTCCATATATATGCTTATCCTCAGGTACTCAGGGTGATGCTGAGCCCATTCCAATGTGGCTTTTGTTGACTCAAGGCAAATTTCAAAAAAGTCCGCATCCGTATCGATGTTTTCCGAATGCAGGGCAATCTCTCTTTTTTCCTTACCAATCCGCTCAAACATATAGAGATAAATATCCTCTTTGTTTTCAAAATATTGATAATAACTTCCCCGCGGTATCCCCGCCGTCTTGACAATCTGGTTAATCGACGCCTCGCTGAAACGCTTGGTGGAAAACTCTTTCACGGCGGCATCAAAGATTTTTTGTTTCTTGTCTTCGTTTAAATTATTAAAAGTATCCTTTGGCATGTTATCATCCCCCATTGACACTAAGATAGCATAAGATCTCCCATGTGACAAGGGTGTCACATGGCAATATTGTCATGTGCACCAAAGAGAATAGTCGATCGAGGCTTTTGTCCAGCGCCAGGGCGGGTTTTAGGGTTTTGTAACAGATGTTGGCAGGGTGAAAGGTCAGGCGCTTGGGGCAGAAGAAATTCGACTTGATATACATCCAGCGAAACTGCTCCGACGGCCGAAGTAGATGCCGACGGCCACTTCCAAAATTCAATCACTCTACAAAAAATAGCGCCCCTTTAATGAAGCGCCAGCAGATCGGTTACCTTATCGTTCCTGCCGGTTTTCAAACTTACTATGAATTATCTTTCACTTCTCAACGTATACTATAACAGGTCACCATGACCACGGTAGCCCCCTTGACCACGATGGCTACATGTTATAAACTTGAAAGTGAGGATATTATGATGGAGTCTAGAGAGGGTGTAAATAAAATGTCATTAGCAATACCCAAGTTCAATATTCGAGATACAAAGAAGCGCTATTCCGAACTTAACAATATCGCTCTAAAAGGAATTGAAGTAATAACATTCAATGCAAATAATGAGAACGAAATGGTATCACACATTAAAACTTCCTATCTCGACAAACTTATGTCTAATTTGATTTTTAAACCAGAAATAGAATTTGATGAAGAAATTGAAATTCATACTGTTTCTCTTCCGGAAATTGACCTTTATGGTGAAGGTCCTACATTAGAAGCTGCTATTAATAATCTACTTGATAGCGTTCTAGAATTTCTTACTATTTATGTTGATAAAATAGATATGTTTTCAAAAGTTGAGTCAGAGCAAAAACAATTGTTTTTGCTTAAACTTCTAAGATACCATGGAGATAGGGATTCAATTAAAAAAGTGTTGGGTTTATAAAAATGCCTATACGATTCTGTCAGGGAGATATACGTAAACTTCTTTCACATTTCAATATGAAACCGGAAAGGAGCTCAACTATATATTGGGGAATAGGTAGAGACGGTATTTGGCGTACTTGTAAGTTTGACTACCACAAAGACAAAGATCCTGTAGCCACAGGTACCGCTAAAATAATAGCTACTTCCTTAAAATTCAATACTGTACTGGAGATAAAGGAATATATTGACAAGTACTTATAGTGATAACGCTTTCAAACAAGTGCAGCTTTGCGGACTTTTCCCTTGCCGGAATGGAGAAGGAGAAGTGCTTGTCGCTGCCGCTTACGTCCCCCATAAACCGGCTGCCACCCAGGATGCCCTTCGCAAACGGACAGGCGAATTCATAACTGGAGGGGCAGATCCTACCGCAGGGTCCATCTTAGACCTCTCCCTCCAGACGCGCCATCTGCCTGAACATCTTGCGGTAGTGGAAGCCTTTGATGGAAAAGCTCACCGCTTCCGGTAGGAAGCGCGGGTAACGGAAGGTGGTTTTGATCAGGAGCTTCCAGTAGTGACGCCGGCCCTTCTCCAGTATGCCCAGGTAGAACATCGCCTGCAGTAGTGCCTTGATGTAAATCAGTTGGAAGCGTTCGGCACGTTTCCGCTTAATCGGCTTGAATTCTCTGAAAAACTTGTATACCCGCTCGTAGAAGGCAGCCGGATCGTAGATAGAGGTGATGATACTCTTGTAGCCCTCCAGCAGCTTCTGGAGGTTCATTTTGGGGATGAAGTTCAAAGAAGAGAAGTCAGTGTTGTTACCTGTAAAACCGGACAGCAGCCGATTCTCCTGTTTCAGGCGCTCAAATAGCCGCGTCCCACTGGGAGCGCTCAGTAACCCCACCATGGCGTTGATGATGCCGCTCTGTTTGATGAAGTTGATTTGTCGCTCAAAAATGGATGGGGTGTCGCTGTCAAATCCGACGATGAAGCCGGCGCTGACCTCCATCCCGTTGTTCTGGATAGTCTTCACTGAGGCAATCAGGTTGCGGTTGATGTTGTTAAACTTGTTGCACTCCTTGAGGCTCTCCTCGCTGG
>NZ_QFGB01000014.1:0-88397 GCF_004369245.1 Pelotomaculum sp. FP
CGTCCTACTTGTTGGTGCTTGAACGAACTTCCGGCGACTTATTGTTATACGAGATAGCGGCAAACCGCTTCACCACTCACCTCCGCGTGCTCTGTAGTATACCGTCCCACGGAGTACATTTTAACAGATATGGACGGCAAATTAAATCTACGGCGATTGGTCCGCGTTTCATACCTTGTTGGTGCCTTTCGCAGAAAGGAATGGTCTTTGTTATGAAAATTAAAATTGCTATTCTTCTGGTTGCGTTATTTACTGTTATCGCTTATGTTACAGGAGCCATGGCATTGGAGTCTAAAGATCAATCATTGAAAATTGATAATGGAGAAGGTGAATTAAAAGTCTTTGTAGGACAACCTAGCGACAAAGAGAGCATGGATCTGTATAAAAATAAAAGGATTGATGTTTTGAAGAATCAATCTTCGGCCGAAGGAAGTAAAATTATGGAAGCCCTTGTCGTATATGACAAGTATCTTACTCTGAAAGAAGCCTCTACCTTTGTCGCTAAAAATGATATTAATGTAAAGAATATGTGGATTGCTGAACCCGGAGTTCAGGGCGGAGGCATTACAAGGGTTAACAATAATGATCTGAGTTCAGCCTACTCTACGTGGATAAACGAGTTTCTCGATTACTCCGAACAGAAGATCGCAGAAGATAAGGCCAACGATATTACCAAATCCCACTACAAGGCTGTGCAGGAAGGTGATTTCAAAATATACGCTTTACTCGTCTCTGCACCACTTGATTTGTTAGAGAACCTTACAAATGAATCAAATGTCTGGCTGGTTGACCTTCACTACCATTCCGATGCTGAAAAATTGGCCTCCCAAAAAGGATACAAGGTTAAGTATATTGATGTGCCAGAAAAGCCTAATCAAGTAGAAAACTAATGTATCACTAGACTAATAGTTATAGTAATCTCATTGTCAAGACACTTTTAGTGAAATTTAAGCTATACTGTTTCCCCTCCGCAAGATTGTTGCTCCCGTATCCAACGCCTGGAAATTATACTGCCTCCGGCGTGGGGTGTCAAGGTTACGCTACACCCCACGCCCGTTGTCGGTCTATGACAACTAATCTGTGTTTCAGGTTATTTCTGCATTTTCCTCCACCGCCGGGTGACTCCATGGTAATAGGATCCGGTGGGAGTAAAAGTTGTGAAATAGTATCTTTTAAACTAGATGGATTAGATGGTGTGAGCTTACCTCGTTAAAATAGACACGGGAAATAGCGGATTTTCTTCTGTTTTTATAGGATTTCGAAAAAAGAGCCGTAGCCACCCTTGACATGGAGCCTCGCACCGTGTTGCCAAGGACCAAAGGGCCAGTATCGCTTTGCTTATGGCCCTTGCCAATCAAGACCGACACGGGCATTCTCCATTTTAGCTCAACTGAAGCTAAATTGCTGGAAAAAAATTTTTCATACAGTTACAATTCTTTATCTCACAATGATTACATAGAAAAATGGCTTGTATTTCAAACGATACCTTACGAGAGAAATATGTGAACTCTTTCATAAAGGAGACATCTGGACGTTTCCGAAGTTTTCTTCTGCACCACAAGGGGTAGCTAAAATGAGATATATTATGCTTATCTTAGAAGTTAGCCTCAGCGCTCTTTTTCTATTAGCTTCCACAACTAAGCTTCTTGACCTCAATCACTTCACCTTGGTTCTTAAAAGCTTTGGATTAAAACCTGATTGGTTAGTTGAAGTTCTTACATACGGGCTTCCATTATTTGAGGTATTTCTCGGCGTAGGAATAGCTCTCGGTTTTGGTAAGAGGGTTCTAGCTGGAATTGCAGTGGTTTTTTTTATTAGTACTATAATACTCTATATAGCTAACTGGGGACATATTCTCCCTTATGGGTGTGGTTGCATTTCTATTAAACCCAAGGTAGAGATCGTTAACTTTAAACTTGTTTCTAAAACGTTATTAGCACTAGTTGTTTCTATTATTGTTTATCTTGACAAAAATAAGTATTGGTCTTTGGCCTTATTACTAAAAAAAAGATTTCCTTCAAATGTCACGGAAGCATTTCTAGTTTTTCTTTTTTCTTTGATCCTCTTTGTAGCGCCATGGGCGGTTGGGCTACATAGGCAAGTCTCTATTGCTAGCTTGTTAGAAATAGACATTACGAAAGAAGGACCTAAAGTCGGCGAGCAATTACCAAAGTTAAATTTATTAACAGAAGATGACAAACCGATTACTATTAATCAGCAAGGTTTGGAAAATATTATTTTTTATTTTGGTAGTAGCTCTTGCCCAGCTTGTAAGCAGTTGCTACCATACTTAGTAAAATTTTATGAGGATACTAAAATTCCGATTATTATGATCAGTGATGAACAGCCTTCAAGCATTAAACTCTTCAGACAAGAGGAAAACATTCCTTTTCCGGTTTTCTTTGGTTCTTCTTTTGAATGGGAAAAACTAAATATAACCATTAAACCTTTTTTAATATATGCTACAAAGGATGGTACAGTACTTCGAAAAGGTACCGCCCATACTTACGATGACCTATTAGTATTAACTACATGAGTTATGTAGTTATTTGGAAATCATTAGTTCGACACAAAAGCAAAAACTTTAAGATAATGAGTCCATGGAAAAAAGAAGAACTGACACATTAGAAGAAAAATCCAATATCGTCCTGCAGCTATTGAGAAAAAAAAGAACAGCCTCCCAGATAGCCGCCGAAACCGGGACGCATCCCACAGTCTGGCCCGGTGGAAGCCGAGGCCATTGTAGTATTTCCCCTTACGCTTTGTTCCTGCACATACGGCCGCATTTCTACATATCGTGATATCATAGCTAAGAACCGTGCTTTCCTACTACTATGCGTGACGAGCGTCTTTTCCTGGGAGAGTTGTAGTCTTAGCGTTTCAGCACAGTAATTTGTAATATCCAGTTTGATCTTTTCTGCACCTGCCTTAATGTGTCAAGGGCACTTGAAAATTGACCCTTTTTGGTATTTGATTTTGCCCCCCCACTTAATTTAGGCAGAGTAAATTAGTGAGAGTATCCGATAGTTCACCCCCTTTTAGAGGTGTAATAGCAAGCGGCTTTTTGATTAGCCCGGCTCGCTGCTTCTCTTTCAACCGGTAAGACTCGCCTTTGACGTTGATGACATGATGACAGTGCTATGCCGTATATTGAGCTTGGGTCAAAGTACTTTGATAAGCGCCGTGAAAATGCCACAGTCAACCGTGCTGTAAAAAGATTAGAGCCCTTTGTTAAGCCGCAGAATCTCTTTGTAACTGGTCATCTCTATGACCCTCCTCTCCTTGAATTTATTTGCACCTTTCAGATGCATAAATTCAATTTAGCAAAGGGCCATATCCGGTGTTCAACTTCGCCGGAACCGATGCTTAGTTTCAAACGGAGACACTGTTCAATCTTATCGGTCAAACTGTTCAGTTTTACCCGGTATACTAACTATGGTTGAGGCAGTTTAGCTTTTATCCTTATACACAATCTCGTTTCCCACTTAGTCGCCGCAGGATGGTTTGCAGACTTGTACCTTTCCGGCCATGCTCTTCTGGCGTTTCTTAACTACAATGGGCTCAAATTCGCCCTCCCAGTCACGGCGGACATCAAGGTCTATTTCACCATATTGGCTCCGGACTTTTTTCTTACTATGTACATTACACCGTCCATTACACCTGTTGGTAGTATCTTTATTTTTTCTCTTTTGATCGAAGAAAGCTTGTTACCCAAGGAACTGGCTGGCACGATAGGCAAATAACTGCAGGATCATCGACGTAAATATTTGGATAAATTTAGAAGGAATACCTTTTTCTTTGTAGAAATTTTATAGTCAAAATACAACCCATCTAAAAGGCAGGATCACAAAAACCAACCTGCAAGCTTTAATTTTGAAACTAGTCGGAGTATGACTTGACGGTGACGGAGGCGGCGATCCTTAACCGTGATATTCTTTATAACCTTATTAAAACAACCAGTGGGGTATACTTGGTTGTAGAACCCTTAACAAAGGAGGTTGTTTAGCGTGAGAATTAAGATCGCCATTCTTCTGGTTGCGTTATTTACTATTATCGCTTATGTTACAGGAGCTATGGCATTGGAGTCTAAAAATCAATCATTGAAATTTGATAATGGCGAAGGTGAAGTAAAAGTCTTTGTAGGACAGCCTGGCGGAAAAGAGAGTATGGATCTGTATAAAAACAGAAGGATTGATGTTTTGAAGAATCAATCCTCGACCGAGGGAAGTAAAATCATGGAAGCCCTTGTCGTCTATGACAAGTATCTTACCCTGCAAGAAACTTCTACCTTTGCCGCTAAAAATGATATTAATGTAAAGAATATGTGGATTGCCGAGCCCGGAGTTCAGGGCGGAGGCATTGCAACGGTTAACAATACTGATCTGAGTGCAGCCTACTCTACGTGGATAAACGAGTTTCTCGATTACTCCGAACAGAAGGTATCAGAAGATAAGGCCAACGATATTACCAAATCCCACTACAAGGCTGTGCAGGAAGATGATTTCAAAATATACGCTTTACTCGTCTCTGCACCACTTGATTTGTTAGAGGACCTTATAAATGAATCAAATGTCTGGCTGGTTGACCTTCACTATCATTCCGATGCTGAAAAATTGGCCTCTCAAAAAGGATACAAGGTTAAGTATATTGATGTGCCGGAGAAACCATACTGAGAGGTGAGCGGGGTCAGACTTGAAATATTTACTTATTAAATGCCATAATCATCCGGATAATTGATATGACCAAAAACCGTGTAGCCTTGTTATCAAAAATAAAGTCAAGTAGGTATAAAGGCACGGCTCATGTAAAAGATGATTTGGAAGAAATAAGTGAATAATTCAAGCCTAACCCCAATGATTACACTAACTCACACTACCCGCGATATCGTTGATTTTTTTGATGTACATATCGGTCAGCGACTCGGCGATTTCCATGGTGCTGCCTTCGCTGAAGACACGGCAGAAGGGCTCGTCCGGGTCCGGCAGCACCAGCGCCCAGCCGTCCTGGTGGTAGACCTTGACCCCGTCCAGCAGTTCCAGCCGGCTGGCCGGGGGATCCTGGATCAGCTGCCTGATGACTCTGCCCTTGGCCTCCCAGGGGACGGGGGCCTCCCGCCGGTCCATGAAAAATTCAGGTATTTCGGCCACCAGATCGGATATCGAGGTGTTGAAACGGGCTGCGTGGTCGAGCACCCTGGCCAGGGCTGCCAGCCCGTCAAAGTGGAGGAAGAACTGGGATATTCCTTCTATCCCGTTCTCCGGAGCCAGTACTTTATCCAGGAAATCCTGCATGGCGGTTTTGGTGCGCACCACCCTGCTCCGGTAGCGCTCGGCCAGCGCTTCTATGGCGCGCGGGGCCGTAACCGGCACCACCACCGGGCCTTCCTCCCCCTTCAGGATAATCAAAGAGAGCAGGGCTGTCAGAAGTTCATCCTGAATTACCTGCCCCTTGTTGTCGATCAGGATCAGGCGGTCGGCGTTGGAGTCCAGGACGGCTCCGGCGTCGGCGGCGCCGTCAACGACCGCGCGGGACAGGGCGGGCAGCAGCTCCTGGTAAGAACGCCAGCCACGGTATGCCTTTGCGTCGCTTTCCAGGCCGATGCTTTCCAAGCCTAACCCAAGCCTGGCGCAAAGGTTCCCAACGATATTTTCCAGATTGACCTGGTCATAGCAGAGCAGCAGTTTAAAATTGGCTTCCCGCAGCCTGACTGCGCTTAAACCCGCACATATGGCTGAAAGATAGCTGTCCGCAACTTGCGTAAGGACCTCCGGCGGCTTGATCCTGCCTGTTTCCGCCCGCAAAAAGTCCTCTCTGGCCATGGCGTTTTCAATCTTGCGCTCCTGGTCCCTGGAAATATTCCCACCGTGGGGGTTGGTAAATACCATGGTCACCTTGTCGGGCGCCTGCGGTGATATCCTGACGTGAATTCCCCCCCGGCAACCCGTCTCCCTGACACCAAAGCGGCTCACCGGCGTAATGCCGGGACCGAAGTCCAAAACTTGCGCCCCTACCGACTGCATCCCGCTTTTCGCGGCTTCCTTAAGCATTACAGAAGCAGCGTAACTGTCGCTGCTGACGGCTAGACGCGCCCCGGCTCCGGCTACGGAGCCACAGGCAGCGCCGATCCTGGCAGCGAACTCAGGCGTAATCTCCACATTGATCAGGCCGGAGATCCCCTCAAAACCAAAGATTTTCTTGGGAGAACAGGAACCCCAGATCAAGCTGCGCTGAACGGTCGCCCCTGTTTCAACCAGCTTGTGCGGCCACAGCTTGACGTCAGGCTTGAGCAGGCCGTTTTCACGGATAATCGAATTGTCACCAACAACCGCCCCCTCGTATATGCCTGCCTTAGCCAGCACCTGGACCCGGCTGCCCAAGACAGCCCCGCGTAAAGCAGCCCCGGGACCCACATAGACATTGTTCCAGAGGACGCTTCTCTTGATCGAAGCCCTTTCCCGCACCAGACAGCCCTGCCCCAGGATCGAAAAAGGTTCTATGCGGGTTGCAGCCCCCAGCTGACAATCAGCCCCGATCAGGGCCGGGCCTCTGATTTTCGCGGAGGGGTCAATCGAGACGCCCTCCTCCACCCATACCTGTGGCATAACTTCCGTTCCCGGTATTTTGATCCTGGCTTTTCCCGCCAGCGCGTCGTACTGCGCCTCCTGGTACTGCTGCAGGTTGCCCACGTCGCACCAGTAACCGGGCAGCACCAGGCCGAAGAGAGGCTTCTTTTCCCGCAGCAACAGGGGAAACAGGTCCTTGCTGAAGTCAAACTTTTCTCCCGGCGCAAAATAGTCCAGCACCTCTGGTTCCAGGACGTAAATGCCGGTGTTGACAGTATCGCTGAAGACCTCACCCCAGCCCGGCTTCTCAAGAAACTGGGTGATCCTGCCGTTATCACTGGTGATAACCACGCCGTATTCCAGCGGGCACTCCACCCGGGTCAGCACCAGGGTGGCCATGGCCCCCTGTTTCCTGTGGAATTCCAGGGCTTTGGAAAGCTCCAGGTCAGCCAGGGCGTCACCGCTGATGACCAAAAAAGTCTGGTCCAGGAAGCCGCCGGCGTTTTTAACGCTGCCGGCCGTACCCAAAGGCGACTCCTCAATAAAATAACGCAAATTGACCCCATATTCCGCCCCGTTGCCGAAGTAGTCTTTGATCACCTCCGGCTGGTACTGCAGGGTGACCCCTATATTTGTAAAACCGTGCTCTTTGAGAAGCGCTACAATATGGCTCATAATCGGCCTGTTTAATACCGGTACCATTGGTTTAGGCCTGCCGCAGGTCAGGGGCCTCAGGCGGGAACCCTCACCACCGGCCATGATAATGGCTTTCATGGCTTTAAAACCTCCATTTTGTTGCACTTGGATTATCTGGCCCGGAGACGGTTGAAGCGGCTGAAAAAATTGCCCTGCCGCTGGTCAAACCACGGAGTTCCGCAGTGCGCTTCCCATACCTCATGGTAAACCGAGGCCGTCTGCCGGGCGATAGTTTTCCAGTTGAATTCATTTATAGCCCTGTTGTAAGCCCTTTCTCTCAACATAGCGCCAAGCTGCGGCTGCTGCAGCAGGGCCAGTATATTGCGGGCGAGAGAATGACTGCTGCCGGTGTTGGCCTTCAGGCCGTCCTCACCGTGTCTGACGATCTCACTTATACCGCCGCAATCTGAAACGACCACCGGGGTGCGGGCGGCCATGGCCTCCAGCGCCACAATGCCGAATGGTTCATAAAGGCTTGGGAAGACGGCCGCATCGGCCCAACTGTACAGGCTGTTCCTGACCTCGTCGTTGATATACCCTGTGAAATAGACCCTGTTGGCTATACCCAGGAAGGCCGCCTGGCGCTTTAAAGAATCCATGAAAGGGCCTTTGCCGGCAATCACAAACTTGGTCTTGGGGTGATGGGACAAAATTTCCGGTGCGGCATCCAGGAGGACCTGGACCCCTTTTTCCATGACCAGCCTCCCCACGTAAAAGACAATTTTTTCATCGGGCGCGGCATATTCACTTCGCCGGGCAGTCCTGCTGAGGCCCTTGAAGCTATTGACGTCGACACCATTGGGAATTATAGCCACTTTGTCATTGGGTACCTGGAAAACCCGGCGCACCTCATCTTGCATAAAGTTGCTGCAGCAGATGACCTTCCAGGCCTCATATGTAATCCACCACTCGATGTCACTGATGTGTCTTTGCGTATCGTTGTGCAGCCCGTTATTGCGGCCGTATTCAGTGGCGTGAATGGTAACCACCAGCGGCAGCCGGGAGGCGTACTTGATCGCCCTGGCAGCGTAAGCCACCAGCCAGTCGTGGGCATGCACGATATGGAATTCGGTGCCGGCCAGGAGAGGCATGGCCCGCTCCAGCAAGGCAACGTTGAACTGGGCCACCCAGGTTACAAAGTCCGGCGAAGACACCTGGTAAGGTTCCACCCGGTAAACCTTGACCCCGTTAACATTTTCAAAAAAGGGGGCGCCCTGGCCTCCCGAAGTAATCAGGCTCACCTCCACCCCGTTTGAGACCAGAGCGCCGGTCAAGTCATAAACGTGCTGGGCCAAACCGCCGACGCTTTTAGGCGGGTATTCCCAGGACAACATTAAAACCCTCACGTACATTCTCTCCCTTAAAACCGCTTACTACCTCCTGGTTGTGCTTGGAGGTCTGGCGGTTAATTTTATTTTTAAAAAATCCCCACCGGACTGCAGTGGGGATTGTTCCGTTTAGTAGCGGTTGCTCCCGTTATGAATCTGGAAGCTCCAGTTGACACTGCTGTTATTGTCCCAGTGGTCCGCGCCATCCTTAAAACACAGGTTGAAGCGCCCCTCATGCTCCGGCATCACCACGCTGGTAACCCAGCCCCAGCCGGTTTTCTCCATTTTCATATCAATCACGTTGCGCCAGCTGTCGTGCTTACCGAAACCGTAGTGCAGATAAACCTGTCCCTGTCCTTCTTTGCCGAGCAGTCCGTTGTAAAAAACGGTCACTTCTTCCCCGGCGGTTATCGGCACGGGGTCAACTACCACTCCACCGGGGTAGTCGACTTCATGCATGGCTTTGAGCCTGGCCTCGTTGTCGCCGAACCTGCTGCGGTTCGCCAATACAGCCACCTCCTTTTGAAAATTGTATCTATAATAGTATGGTTGGCAGGTGGATATATTATGCAGTCAGGCCGGCTTTTGACTAAATTCTGTAAAAGGCAGCAAGGGGACGGTTCTTTTGCTTCCTTTTTTTCAAAGGGATATGAGTAAGGAACAAAAAAAGCATGCTATTCTGTGGTATTATTGTCAAATTACCCAGAAAGAAGCATACTTTAAGTTAATAATCAATATTTGAAGCATGGAAGCAGGAGAACCGTCCCCCTGCTTCTTTTTTTACTCCATAGCCTCGATGATGGCGTCAGCCATGCCGCTGGTGCCGGCGCTGCCGCCGAGGTCATAGGTCAGCGTTTTTTTCTCTTCCAGCACTTTGCTTACCGCGGCCATAATCCTGCCGGCGGCTTCCATTTCACCCAGGTGCTTGAGCATCATCACTCCGGACAGCAGAGCGGCCAGAGGATTAACCCCTCTCTCATTAGCTTGTGCAGGGCCGATACTCCTTCGTTGGGGCTGGGAGAGCTGTGGTCAATGACAAAGGCGACTTTCTCCCGGTCAAACACCTCATGGCCGCCCATATCCTGGAAAGCCCTGATGGCCAGGGGAGAAGTCCCGTCCTGGCCCATAACGTAGTCGACCCTGGCCACGACAATTTCGTTGGCGTGGGCTTCCTGGTCACTGTGGCTGGAAAGAATTTTTTCAATGATGGTCTGCCCCAAGGCTAATCCCTCTTTCCAAAATAATCTTCGTAAACATACATTAATTCCTTGTCAAACAGGTTCCGCTTCAGTGAAATGGTAACAGAACGGATTTTTGGGAGCAGTTCCTGAGCCTGGTGGTCCGTCAGGACAATCCCGAACTCAGCGAATTTGGCTTTCAGGGCTGCCGTACCCGAGTGTTTGCCAATAACGATCTGGCGCAACAGGCCGACTTCCTCCGGCTGGAAAGCTTCGTAGGTTTTGGGGTTCTTCTGTACTCCGTCGGCGTGGATGCCGGACTCGTGGGCAAACATGTTGGAACCCACAATGGCCTTCCAGGCGGGAAGCTCCCGGCCAGAGGCGCGGGAAATGTATTCCGCCACCTCCACAAACATTTCAGTTTTAAAGTTGAGATCAATATCATACAGGTGCTTCAGGGCCATGACCACTTCTTCCAGGGCGGCGTTACCCGCCCTCTCGCCCAGGCCCAACACGGTCACCCCGACGTAGTTGGCGCCCGCCTTGACCCCTGCCAGGGCGTTGGCAGTGGCCATGCCGAAGTCATTGTGGGTGTGCATTTCAATTTCAATGTCCACCTTGTCCTTGATGCGCTTAATCTGCTCATAGATGGTAAAAGGCTCCATGATGCCTACGGTGTCGCAGTAACGAAGGCGATCCGCCCCCGCCTCCTTGGCGGCCCCGGCAAACTCCAGGAGAAAATCAAGTTCGCTGCGGGAAGCGTCCTCTGCGTTGACCGAGACATACATGCCTTCTCTTTTGGCAAAGCGGGTGGCGTTCACCATCTGCTCCAGGACCCATTCCCTGGATGACTTTAACTTATGTTTAATGTGGATGTCCGAGGTTGAAATGGAGATGGCCACGGCATCAACTCCACACTCGAGGGAAGCTTCGATGTCTTTAAGCACCGGCCTGTTCCAGCCCATAATGCTCGCTTTCAGTCCGGCTTTGCAAATGGCCCGGATCGCTTCTTTTTCATCACCACCCATAACCGGAACACCGGCCTCAATCTGGGGAACTCCGATCTCATCCAATAGTTTCGCGATCCGGACTTTTTCTCTATTGGCAAAAACAACCCCCGCCGTCTGCTCCCCGTCACGCAAGGTGGTATCCACTATGACAATTCCTTTTTCGCTCATTAAACCAAACCACCTTTCAACTGAATAAATATTTGATTGTTACCTCAGACACCGGAGGAAAATTTGTAATACGTATAGTATCATAAATCCACGCAACATAGAAGTATCATATTTTGAAAATATTGTATACATTTACATGCGTCCTGTTATGAATTTTACGCCCAGAATTTAACTTAAAAAAATTTCCTTCTAATATTTTTGAATGCCTAATAAGTCCTCTATTCTGTCACTCATATATTTGTATGAATCATAAACACCTTGATTGTAAAATTCAGGCGCTAATTTATCGATAAAGAAATCTAAAATGATACCTGCAGCCAAATCCCCCAGGTTTTCATCTCTTTCTTCCATAAAATAGGTTTTGATCGATGAAATCATATATTGTCTTTTTTCTTGACTTAGTTTTATTTTATATTCCAAATTGTTTCCTCCTCATCATCATATTACCAACAATTTTCTGCATTATACATTAATACAAAACAAAAGAAGGCGCCCTGAAACCCTATGTTAACCGGGTTTAAAGACGCCATTGTCTACAGATATTTTATTCATTTGGTACGGCCGCCATAACTACGGGGCTCATGTTCACCTTATTTATTTTAACATATTCTCCTCAAATCACATACATTTATTGAAGCTTTTCCTTAAGAAGCCTGTTGACAAGGTCGGGATTGGCCTTACCTTTGGTGGCCTTCATGACCTGGCCCACCAGGAAGCCCAGCGCCCGTTCCTTGCCGGACCGGAAGTCCTCCACTGATTTGGGGTTGTCTGCCAGGATTTTGTCCACAACAGCCACAATAGCCCCCTCGTCGCTGATCTGAACCAGCCCTTTTTCCTTAACGATAACCCCGGGCTCCTTGCCGGTGGCAAACATCTCCTCAAAAACTGTCTTGGCTATCTTACCGCTGATGGTGCCTTTATCCATAAGCTGCAGCAGAGAGGCGAGCTGTTCCGGCCTGATCCTGCAGCCGGTAATATCCACGGCGCCTGAATTCAGGAGCCTGGTCAGGTCACCCATGACCCAGTTGCTGACCACCTTGGGGTTGGGGTAGGCTTTGACACAGTCCTCGAAGTAATCGGCCAATTCCTTGGTATCTGTCAGGATCGTGGCGTCATATGCCGGCAGACCGTACTCTCCTATATATCTCTGCTGGCGGTCATCGGGCAGTTCCGGCAGGGAGCTGCGGATATCCTCAACCCACTCCCGGTCAATGATCATGGGCACCAGGTCCGGGTCGGGCAAATAACGGTAGTCATGGGCGAACTCCTTGCTGCGCAGGGGGAGCGTTATGCCCTTGCCCTCGTCCCAGGTGCGGGTCTCCTGGACAATCCGGCCGCCTTCCTCCAGCACTTCGGTCTGGCGCTCGATTTCGTAAGCCAGCGCCCGCTGGAGTGCCCTGAAAGAGTTCAGGTTTTTAATCTCGGTCTTGGTGCCGAATTCGGCGCTGCCGGCCGGCCGGAGAGAAATATTGGCGTCACAGCGCAGGCTGCCCTCTTCCATCTTGCAGTCCGAAACACCGGTATATTGAATGATGGCCTTTAACTTTTCCATATAGCGGCGGGCTTCCTCAGGCGAACGCATGTCAGGCTCGGAGACAATTTCTATCAGAGGAACCCCCGCCCGGTTGTAGTCCACCAGTGAATAAGGGGTGGTCGTAATCGTTCCCTGGTGCACCAGTTTGCCTGTGTCTTCTTCCATGTGCAGCCGGGTGATCCCGATCCTTCTGGTCTCGCCGTCCATCTCGATATCCAGGTAACCATTCAGGGCGATCGGCAGGTCGTACTGAGAAATCTGATAGTTTTTCGGCATGTCGGGGTAGTAGTAGTTTTTGCGGTCGAACTTGGAAAATTCGGCTATGCTGCAGTTAATGGCAAGGCCGGCACGGATGGCGTACTCTACCACGGTCTTGTTGATGACCGGCAGTGTCCCGGGCAGGCCAAGGCAGACCGGACATACGTGGGTATTGGGGTCGCCGCCGAATTCGGTGGTTGAGTCACAGAATACTTTTGACCTGGTCTTGAGCTCTATATGAACTTCCAGGCCGATAACACTTTCGTACTGGGCCATTTGAAACCCTCCTAGGTCGGTCCTTAAATTCGCATTCATTCCCGCACCTGAAAACATAGTAAAGGAGTAAAGGTCATTGTTAACTGGGTTCTCGAAAAGCCTCATGCGTAGTGGGTTTGGGGTTATCCTCCGCTCTCTTCGCAATTCTCCATTTGTGCAACAAGAGCGTCATGCCGACCGCATCTACAGACAGCCATCCGGTAGCTACGCGCTATTTAAGCTTTGACTTTAAGCTACGCACGCGCTAAGGAACGCACCCAGGTGCAGGCTTATACTGACTTGTATCTAGGGTCAGGCGTAGGGTGTAAGGTTATTAAAAAAGGTAGGGGACGATCCCCTGCTATTATTTTTTTACGCCTTACGCCTTACGGCCTACGGCTATTTTTAGCCCCAAACCCGCAAGTCAAGCCTTTTCGAGCAACATTTTTGAGACAGGTGAGGCAAATGACAAGACATATGTCTCTCCATTGACACTCCCCATTGCCTTGTGCAATTGAAATCGCATCCACATTGCTAAGTTTTAATTCTCTACTGATACCACGGCTGCGGCGTAGTACTATATCTTTGGACATCTCTAGCAAAAAAGGGGATTAAAATAACTGTCTAAAGTTCGGGAAACGCTTTATGGTAGTCGGTATTTTGCTCGAAGGTGTAGGCTGCCCGCAGCAGCGTTCCCTCGTCAAAGTGCCGGCCCATAAGCTGGAGCCCGACCGGCATCCCCTGCGCAAACCCGCAAGGGATAGACATGCCCGGGATCCCGGCCAGGTTAATCGAAATAGTGCAGACATCGGACAGGTACATCTCAAGCGGGTCGTCCGTTTTTTCCCCAATCCGGAAAGCTGTTGTAGGACAAACCGGCGAAACCAGCAGGTCGTATTTTTCAAAGGCCCGGTCAAAATCCTGCTTAATCAGGGTGCGTACCCGCAGAGCCTTCAGGTAGTAAGCATCGTAATAACCGGCGGAAAGGGCGTAAGTCCCCAGCATAATCCGCCTCTTGACCTCGGAGCCAAAGCCTTCGCTGCGTGTTTTCATGAACATGTCGATGACATCGTCGGCGTTTTCCGCCCGGTAACCGTAACGGACTCCGTCATAACGGGCCAGGTTCGAGCTGGCCTCAGCCGGCGCAATCAGGTAGTAAGTAGAAAGGGCGTATTCGGTATGCGGCAGGGTGGTGTATTCAACATGCGCGCCGAGTGTTTCCAGACGGGCCAGCGCCTCTTCGATTACTTCCCGTACCCCTGGGTTAATGCCTTCGGCCATGTATTCCCGGGGAACTCCAACCTTTAGGCCACGCACGTCATTTTTCAGAAAGCCGGTGTAATCCGGCATATTATAACTGGCCGAGGTTGAATCAAGGGGATCATGTCCACAAATGACATTCAGCATCGCTGCGCAGTCGGACACATCCCTGGTGAAAGGACCAATCTGGTCAAGTGAAGAGGCAAAGGCAATTAATCCATAACGGGAAACAGCTCCGTAAGTCGGCTTGAGCCCAACCACTCCGCAGAAGGAAGCCGGCAGGCGGATGGAGCCGCCCGTGTCGGAACCCAGGGAACAGATAGCCTCACCGGCTGCAATGACCGCGGCGGACCCCCCGCTGGAGCCGCCGGGCACCCGTTCAGTATCCCAGGGATTGCGGGTTACAAAGAAGGCCGAGTTTTCTGTGGAAGATCCCATGGCAAATTCATCACAGTTGGTTTTGCCCAACATGGTCGCTCCGGCCCCATCCAGCCTTTTGACCACTGTGGCGCTGTAAGGAGGGACGAAATTAGCCAGTATTTTTGAGCAGGCCGTGGTCCGGACCCCGTCTAGGCACATGTTGTCCTTAATTGCTACCGGGATCCCGGCCAGCGGTGAGATTTTATCTCCGTTTTTAATCTGCCTGTCCACCGAGCGGGCCTGCTCAAGGGCCCTCTCTTTGGTCATGGTAACGTAGGCCTTAACCCTGTCATCCACCGCTTCAACCCGGTCAAAAACGGCAAGGTTTAATTCCTCCGCCGATATTTCCTTTTTTACTAGAAGATCGTGCAGTTCATGGGCCGTCAGCCGGAAAAGCTGCAACGCAAATCGCCTCCCTGGTGATGGGTTATCAATAAACCAATCGTCTATACAATTTTAGGAACCTTAAAGCAGTTTTCCTCTACGTCGGGGCCGTTGGCCAGGACCTCTTCACGGGAAAGGTGCAGTCCCGCCCAGTCCTCACGGTAAACATTCTTGAGCGGCAGGACGTGGGCGGTAGGCTGGACATTCTCGGTATTAAGGCGCTCCAGCGCCTGGAAATGCCCCAGGATATCGTTTAGCTGCCTGGTGTACATCTCCCTTTCTTCCTCGGTCAATTCCAGACGGCCCAGGAGAGCGACATGGTCGACGTCCTCTTTCGTGATCAAAATATCACCTACTCTCTATTTGTCGGGATACGGACAGGATCCCGCTGTTATCAGGATAATCACACAAAAACCTACAATATTATACCATTACCCAACATATATTTCAAAGTCCTGGCAATGCTGAATAATTTTAAACGGCGGGTAAATAAGGGCGTAACCAGAGACGGATACCGGTTTTCCACGCTCTCAACTCCCGCATCAGGTCTTGCGGATACTTTACGTAACAAAATCTCCTTCCGGCACATAAAATGCAATATATATTTTGCAATAAGGACTGCCACCGATAATCCCATAGTGACCAGATTGCTCTTGCAGAGGCAGGAAATCACCTGGAGGTTAACAATGCCCCTATTAATAAGTCCTTTTAAATTGGTAATTCAATATGGAGGAAAAATTAATTTAGGAACTCTTATCATAACGCGCGACAAGGTTCCCATAAACCAGTCTGCTGACGATAATGCTTTTAATACCGGTGATGCTTGTCTTATGATAAATATCGGCAATAATGAACCAACTATTTCGCTAGCTAGTCCGGCTAGTAATTTATTCGATGACGATCTAGTGGATTAGGCCTCAAAAGCAATTAAGCTGCTCTTTAAAATACGTCTTGATACAAAGTAATGTTATCTGTGATATAATGGTAGTAAAATTATTTTTTTGATAACAAATTTTTTTTAACTCTATCAAGACTTTGCTGCTCTTTTTGGACTATTGCAGTTATACCGTCTCCAGAGCAAAAAGAATTGCCGCTTGCCGACAACTTAATTTTGTTGGAAGGCAAACTAAAAATAATGTCTCCAATATTTAATACCGCACCTGAATTAATGCAATTTATTTTTAAACTACCTATTACTATTTGTGCCATCGAACCAACCCTTTAATCATTGAATTGCACCTCATATCACCTTAATACTATCAGCAAATTTCATATTATATTATATTGTTAAAAAGTCAAAAGGTGATAACAATACCTTTATTCATAAACCATATTAATCCTTGGTGGTTTTTCAGGTTCTGTATGTCCCAAAGAATTTTCCTTCTTATTAAGACTCCATTTCAACTTCGAACTGGGATATACGGTTCCAATATTCATTGTTCCCGTAAGATTTTCCACTGCGACAGAATCAATTTTGTAATTAGTTTCAATCTTTTCACAAACAATTTTTTCAACAACAACTTTATTTATTTTTACAATCTTTCTATCATTTATTTGTAATTTAATTTGTTCAATTTGATTTTCTAATTCCTGAATCTTATCCAGGTAACCGCTAGCCTTTGAATCCCGAAAGATCATTTTTTTTATTTTTGAACACAAGAATTGCTTCATGATTTCATATCCTTAATCAGATTTTCATAAAAGACTCCGGAATTAGCGCAATCAAATTTCCAAATTTTCATAACCAATACATGAACTATAGAATTTTATTCATCAGTAAAAACATCAAGGACTATCTGCTTAAAAAAATATTAATAATGGGGCGGATATTGCCCGCCCCGGCATTGTTGGTCAATCTCCGGCAGTTAGCTCTTTGAATTCCTCTTCACTCAATATGGTCACGCCCAGCGCAACCGCCTTGTCATATTTTGAACCCGGTTTTTCTCCTACCACCACGTAGTCGGTGCTGCGGCTGACGCTGGAGGTAACTTTTCCTCCCAGCTTTTCGATCAGTTCCCCGGCTGCCTGCCGGGTGAAATCCTCCAGGGTCCCCGTGATTACAAAGACCTTTTCGGCCAGCGGTTTTTCTCCGGCCTGGTCATCTTTCTCGGAAGCTGTGTTAACCCCGGCCTGGATCAGCTTGTCAACCACCTGACGGTTCTGAACGCTCTCAAAGAAAGAGACGATGCTGGCGGCGATTTTCGGCCCGATTTCAGGAACCTCCGTAAGTTCCTCCTGCCGCGCTTCCATCAGCGCCTGCAGCGACTCATAACGTTCGGCCAGGATTTTAGCGGCCCGTTCACCCACATGGCGGATGCCCAGGGCAAAAATAAGCCTGGACAGAGGATTGGCCCTGCTGGCGTCGATAGCCTCCAGGAGGTTTTGGGCGGATTTAGATCCCATACGTTCAATTTTCACCAGATCATCATAGCGGAGGGCATACAGGTCGGCCGGGTCATGCACCAGTCCGGCAGCCAGCAGTTGGCCGGTAACCGCGGGTCCCAACCCGGCAATATCCATGGCGTTGCGGGAGACAAAGTGGATCAGTTCCTCCCATAGCTTGGCCGGACAGGCCATGTTGGGGCAACGGACAGCCGACTCCCCTTGCGCCCGTTCTACCTGGGAGCCGCAGGAAGGGCACTGGGCGGGCATGCTCCAGGGCGTCTCCTGCCCCGTCCTTTCCTGCGTCAGCACGGCAAGCACTTCAGGGATAATGTCCCCCGCTTTTTGCACCAACACGTGATCGCCGACCCGGATATCCTTTTCTTTGATAATATCCTCGTTATGCAGGGTAGCTCTGGTCACGGTAGTGCCGGCAAGCTTTACAGGTTCGAGTTCAGCGCCGGGGGTGAGCACTCCTGTGCGCCCGACCCGTACAAAAATATTCTTAACGACACTGACGGCCTGTTCCGGAGGAAACTTATAGGCAATAGCCCAGCGCGGGCTTTTCATTGTTGCCCCAAGCATTTGCCGTTGGGACAGGGAGTTGACCTTGAGCACCATCCCGTCCACTGCGTAAGTGAGGTTAAAGCGTTTGTTATGCCACGTCTGGCAGTACTCCACAACTTCATCAATGGCGCTGAAGACTTGATACCCCTGGGCAACCTTAAAACCCAGCTCCTGCAGCAATTCAAGCGTCTTGACATGCTCTTGCAGGTCAAGATCGCTGTTGTAGCCAATCTCATAGGCAAACAGGGCCAGATGGCGTGAAGCGGTTATTTTCGGGTCAAGCTGCCGCAGCGTGCCCGCCGCAGCGTTACGGGGGTTGGCGAAAAGAGGCTCACCGGTTTCGTCCCTGGCTTCGTTGAGCCGGGCAAAAGCTTCTTTGGGCATATAAGCTTCGCCCCTGACCTCCAGGGCCGGGAGCGGCCGGCGCAGGCGCAGGGGCACGCTGCGGATGGTCTTCAAGTTCTCCGTGATATCCTCACCGGTTTCTCCATCTCCGCGCGTGGCTCCCCGCACAAAAACCCCGTTTTCGTAATAGAGAGAGACGGCCAGCCCGTCAATTTTTTGCTCCACCACATATTCCACTGTTTCGCCAGGTAAGGTCTGCCTGACCCGGCGGTCGAAATCCTGCAACTCGCCTCCGTTGAAGGCATTGGCCAGGCTGAGCATCTGGGTCAAGTGGCGGACAGTTGAAAATCCTTCCTTCGGGCGCCCCCCGACACGCTGCGTGGGCGAATAGGGTGTAGCCAGAGACGGATACTGTTTTTCCAGTTCCTCAAGTTCCCGTATCATCTGATCGTATTCGAAGTCGGTAATGGTGGGCTCGTCCAATACATAATAACGGTAGTTATGCGCTTCAAGTTCGCTGCGCAGAGCCTCCGCCCTCTCCCGGGCCTGCTCGAGAGACTGCGTCATCTGCCTGACACCTCCTGTTGTTTGGGACGTGGGACGTGAGAAATGCAGATATGAATAAATATTAAACAGTTTATACTCTTACCTGCATAGAACAATCAAGTTATTGAAATCGAAAAAGATTACAAGGCAATATAATAGCGCCCCTTATCAGGGATTTGGTAACTTCATTATGGAGTGCGCCCTTATTTCCGGGCGCATTGTCCTGTTTACGCCAGCAATGACGCCATATATTTGATGAAGTAGGCGGACGGGACAAAGATCAGCTGGGCGAAACCGGTGCCCAAAAGCCTGGTGATGGACAGGTAGAGAGCCATTTGCTTGACGTCGTCCTCGCTGCGCTCCCCACGTAAGGCCTGGTCGGTGATAGCCGCCGCGGTGGGGTCCACCACCGTTGCCGACAGGATAGTGGCAAGACCGTTCACGACTGCCGAAAGCGTTGCGGCTGCTGCCCGGAAATCAGGGAAAAGCGCTCCGGCAAAGAGCGCGGAGAGGACCCCGGTAGTGTATATACCGGTTACAAAGAAATTAAGGATCAGAAACATTTTGGGAATGGCCAGGCGCCTGACGGCCGCCAGCTTAAAAGTTTTTTTCCCGGGCAGGCGCATCTCCCCGGCCAGTCCAAAGACCCGGCGGGGAGAAAAGATGACCATCCCCAGCATCCTCGGCACCGAACCTGTTTCCTCAAAAAGATAGATAGCCCTGGTAAAAATATTCACGAATGCCGGAATCAAGGCCGCTCCGATTAATGTACCCAGAGTCGCGGCCGCGATGACCAGGCGGATATTGTGATCAATAACGGATAGTTGGACCTGATAGGCAGGGTGATGTACCAGCTGTTCAAGGACAGAGATACCTGCTTGTGTTTGGGCGGTCTTGATTGCTTTTTCCACTATGGACGCCAATAAAAAGCCCTGAATGCTGTTGGCGGTGCTGGCCAGCAGAAAGATTACGTTGAAAAGGGAAAAAGCGGTGGCCAACCGCTGGGTACGTACTCCCGAGATGCGAACCGCATAAATCAGTGTATTTATCAGGTGAATAATCGCCGTCAACACAGCGACAGCCAGGAGTCGCTCCATACTGCCTCCAAAGGTTGCTTAACTTTAGGTAATATATATAAGTATTACCAGAAACGCAATAAGCTGTTCGTAGTTATCAGCCAAGGATCTTTTTAATACGCTGAGCCATAAGGCTTAATTGTCTTTTCGCTTGTTTCGGGCCAAGGTAACAAACGCCAGGTAAAAAATCATGGGAATTACTGCATACCCCGCATTCGCCCGTCCGTCTGCAGCAAGGACAAAGATCACGCCGCAAATTGTTAGTATGCCAAAAATAACACCTGGTATTTTTCCCACTCTGCTACAGATACCTCCCCCCCAAGGTTACCGTAACTCCGAATGTGTTGTTCGTACGCATCCGGCAGGTTTTGTGCCAGGCTGCGTTCACCTGGCAGCCCCGTTCTTTTACTGTTGCCCTAGTTGGCCCGCTCAAGCGGGGCGTACTTGGCCAGCAACAGCTTGATACCCTGGTCCGGGAAGGCTACTTTAAACTCGGCATTCACGCCCTCCCCCTGGATCCCGACAATAACACCGACGCCCCACTTGCTGTGCTTCACTTTGTCCCCCAGCACGAACGCTTCCAGCGCCTGGGGACTTCTTTCGCGGAAATCCCTTACTGGCGCCGGCCTGGAGGATTTACTTTTCCCGGGTCCGGACAGAGCATCGTCACCCTCCATAAGGTGAGGAGGGATCTCTTCCAGAAAGCGGGAAGGCTTGTTATACCGCTCCGCCCCGTACAAAGTCCGCTTCCAGCAGTGGGTAAGATAAAGCCTTTCCCTGGCTCTGGTTAGACCCACATAGCAAAGCCTGCGCTCTTCCTCCATTTCACCGGGATCCAGGAGCGAACGGCTGTGGGGAAACACTCCTTCCTCCAGACCGGTCACGAATACCACAGGGAACTCCAGGCCTTTGGCGCTGTGCAGCGTCATCAAAGAAACGCGGTCTATTTCCTCGTCCAAATTATCCATGTCCGTGACCAGGGCTATGTTTTCCAGGAAACTTCTCAAATCCTTTTCCTCAGCCAGCCGGTCAAACTCTCCGGTGGCGGAGAGGAATTCATCCAGGTATTCCAACCTGGTGCGGGACTCCACCGTGTCTTCGGCCACGAGCTCCTGGCGGTAACCGGTCTCTTCCATGACGGTCCGGGCCAGTTCGGTAACCGTTAAGTTTATCGATTCCTCCGCCAGCCGCTGGATGAACTCTCCCAAGGCGGCGCCGGCAGCCCGGGCTTTGACTGTCAGGCCGGCTACTCCTGCCGCGCCGGCCATAGCCTCAACCGGACTGATACCCTTTTCCCCGGCAAATGCTATTATTTTGCTTAAGGAAGCCTGCCCGATGCCGCGCCTGGGCACATTGACAACTCTAGCCAGGCTTATCGCGTCGAACTGATTGAGGATTAGCCTCAGGTAGGCCAGGATGTCCTTAATTTCCTTGCGCTCGTAGAATTTCTGACCGCCGATGATGATATATGGTATACCCGCCCTGACGAGGATATCTTCAAATACACGCGACTGGGCATGGGTACGGTAGAAGACGGCAAAGTCCCCGTATTTACGGTTTTCAAGTTCCTTTAAACGTATGATGCGGCTGACCACAAAATCAGCCTCGGCATGTTCGTGTTCCCCAAAATAGTTTACCAGGGGGGCCCCCGGCCCGGCTGCAGTCCAGAGCCGTTTTTCCTTGCGGTTGGAGTTGTTCCGGATCAGGTGGTTGGCCGCATCCAGGATGGCGGAGGTAGAACGGTAATTTTGCTCCAGCTTGATTACCTTTGCCTCGGGGTAGTCACGCTCAAAACTCATGATGTTTTTAATATCAGCTCCCCGCCAGCTGTAAATCCCCTGGTCGGGGTCGCCCACCACGAACAAATTACGGCTGGTTTTAGCCAGTAAGTTGACCAGGACATATTGGGCATGGTTGGTATCCTGGTATTCATCCACCAGGATGTGGCGGAACCGTTCCTGATAGTAGGAAAGGACTTGCGGATAGTCTCTAAAAAGCCGTACGGTCAGAAATATCAGGTCGTCGAAATCAACAGCGTTGTTCTGGCGTATTTTTTCCTGGTAGCGATGATAAACACTCGCAGCGTTACGGCTTAAGATATCATAGGCGCGCTGCTCGAAGTCGACCGGGCTGTATAGCTGGTTCTTGGCCTGGGATATCACTGCGGCTACCGCTCTGGGCGGGAACTTTTTATCATCCAGGGCCAGATCTTTCATGCATTCCTTTACCAGGGTCAGCTGGTCATCGGTGTCGTAGATCACAAAATTGCGGTCACGCCCGTAAAATTCGACCTGCCGCCTTAAGATGCGCAGGCAGGCGGCATGAAAGGTGCAAATCCAGAGGTCGCGGGCCGCCTCCGGCGCGAGTTCCGCAACGCGGCCCTTCATCTCCTGGGCTGCCTTGTTGGTAAAGGTGATAGCTAAAATCTGGCGGGGAGATACCCTCATCTCCTGTAGAAGGTAGGCTACCCGGCTGGTCAATACTTTGGTCTTGCCGCTGCCTGCCCCGGCCAGCACCAAAAGCGGGCCGTCGCCGTAAACCACGGCCTCTCTCTGGTCAGGGTTCAGCTGGGATAATAAATCCATTCATTCCTCCGCTTAATCTTTTAATGTAATCTCTATATAATAATAAAGATTCTAATAAAGATGTGCAAATCCTTCATGTCCGGCAACGCCAGGAAAAAGTCCCAAGCAGAAACCGCCCGTATAACCACCTCAACAGCCGCGTCGAAAGCCTCCCCTGTCAGATGGTTTTACCGGGTGGGATCTTCGGAGAGAAAGCTGAAAAACATTTTTTTCCAAATACTTTTCTGTTGACAAACGCGCTTCATTATGCTACTATCAAACACAATATTCGAGGAGTGCTGAAAATGACAAAGCTATTGTTTGCAGCGGAATACTTTTATTTTTACTTTACTTCTTTTTGGGGTAAGGTTAATTTGAGTTTCACTGCAAGCAGGTATCGATATTTGATTTAGAACGAAGCACAGTGTCTAAATTGATACCAAAGGGTTCAGCAGTGAAATGCAAATTCACGCTGGACCCTTTTTTATTAAGAAATTAAGGAGAGAAAAAACATGATTGTCATACTGAAGAACAACAAACCGGTCCAAAAGCAGCTGGAACCTCTTGTTGCCTGGCTAAAAAGCCTGGGCATCAGCACGCATTGTTCAGTTGGAAAACACCAGACGATCATCGGCTTGATTGGTGATACCAGTGTCGTTGATATTGGTCTGATCAAATCGCTGGAAATCGTTGAGGATGTTAAAAGGATTCTGGAGCCGTATAAAAAAGCAAACCGCAAGTTTCACACCGATGATACTGTGGTTGATGTCAACGGTGTCAAAATCGGCGGAGATAATTTTCAAATCATTGCAGGCCCGTGCTCAGTAGAGTCGCGTGAACAAATTTGTTCTGTTGCGCAAAGCGTTAAAGCATCCGGAGCATCTATGCTGCGCGGCGGCGCTTTTAAGCCTCGCACCTCACCTTACTCTTTCCAAGGTATGCACGCCGAGGGAATTGAACTGCTGCTCGAAGCAAAAGAGATGACCGGGCTGCCCATTGTGACGGAAATCATGAATATTTCACACCTGCCGCTTTTTGAAAAGGTAGATGTGATTCAGGTCGGCGCCAGAAACATGCAAAACTTTGAACTGCTTAAAGAACTCGGCATGATTAAAAAACCAATCCTTTTAAAGCGCGGCCTGGCAAACACGCTGGAAGAACTGCTGATGAGCGCGGAATATATCATGGCCGGCGGAAATGAAAATGTAATTCTGTGTGAAAGAGGCATCCGCACCTTTGAAACCGCGACAAGAAACACCCTTGATATTTCAGCGATACCTGTGCTGCGCAGTAAAACACACCTGCCCATCATTGTCGATCCGAGTCATGCGGCGGGTATCTCCGCACTGGTAAAGCCGCTGGCGCTTGCTTCAACCGTTGTGGGAGCGAACGGACTTATGATTGAAGTCCACAATGACCCAAGCAAAGCCCTTTGCGACGGAGCGCAATCGCTGACACCGGATGCTTTTGCTCATTTGGCCAATGAAGTCCGCAATGTTTTACCTTTTGCGCAGTGAAAAGTCTGCTTTTGATGAGGAGAGTGAACAATGAATATCGGGATTGTCGGTCTTGGATTGATTGGCGGATCAATAGCCAAATCAATCAAACAAAACACGGATCACAAAGTGTTTGGCACAGATATCCAGGAATCGGTGATTTGCCTGGCGAAACTAATGGAGGCAATAGACGAGGTGTTGAGCGACGAGCTCCTGCCGCAATGCGACATGGTTATTGTGGCGCTTTATCCAAATGACACAATCAATTACATACAAGCGCACGCCGGCAGCTTTAAAAAGGGAAGTGTCGTATGTGACTGCTGCGGGGTTAAGCAAATGGTTTGTGACGCCCTGCAGGATCCCGCAGCTAAAAATGATTTTGTCTTTATCGGTTGCCACCCAATGGCCGGCAAGGAATTTTCCGGATTTAAACACTCTTGCACGCGCCTGTTTCATAATGCCTCCATGATTATGACTCCTTACTTCAGCGCAACGCCTCTGGGGCTCATTGAAGCCATGAAAAAATTTTGGCTGAGCCTGGGATTCTCAAACATCACCCTTTGCTCTCCCGCAGAGCATGACCAGATGATCGCATACACCTCCCAATTGGCGCATGTGGTTTCCAGCGCCTATGTCAAAAGCAGCCTGGCGCATAAGCACAAAGGTTTTTCGGCAGGCAGCTACCAGGATATGACCAGAGTGGCAAAGCTGCACGAAAAAATGTGGACCGAGCTTTTCTTTGAGAATAAAGAAAATCTTATAGGCGAGCTTGACGGTTTGATCGAACGGCTTGTCGAGTATAGCGACGCTTTAAAATCCGGCAACCGGGGTAGCGTTGAAAAACTGCTGCAGGACGGAAGAATAATGAAAGAGTCTATCGACTATTCATACGGGATGGGGAGCTTCCATGAAAACAGTGACCGTTAACGCATCCAGGAGTTATGACATTCTTATCGAAAACAAAAGCCTGCATAAGGCAGGAAAGGAAATATTAAAAAGAGTCCCCGCCTGCACGGCTGCGATTGTGACCGACAGTATTGTCGATTCACTATACGCGGAAGCGCTCTGCGAATCTTTGCGGCAGGCAGGTTTTAATGTCGTGAAATTTGTATTACATAACGGAGAAAGCTCGAAAAATCTTGCTGTTTTCGGTCAAATTCTTGAATTTTTCGCGCAGCGGCAGCTGACCAAGACCGATCTTGTCGTGGCTTTGGGGGGCGGGGTGACCGGAGATGTGGCCGGTTTTGCTGCTTCCGTTTACCTGCGCGGGATTCGTCTGGTGCAAATTCCAACCACCTTTTTGGCGGCAATTGACGCCTCGGTTGGCGGTAAAACGGCAATCAATCTCGCCGCAGGCAAAAATCTCGCGGGCACTTTTTACCAACCCAGCTTCGTGCTCTGCGACCCCGCAACCTTTTCCACATTACCGGAGACCGTTTTCGCCGAAGGCGTAGCTGAAGCCATAAAATACGGCGTGATAGCGTCCCCAAAGCTGTTTGACAAACTGGCGGGCGGAAATGCGCATTGTGACCTGGAAGACAGTATTGAACAATGTATCAGCATTAAGCGTGATCTGGTCATGCGGGACGAATTCGATAACGGGGATCGCCAACTGCTCAATTTCGGACACACCATAGGACACGCCGTTGAGCATTGCAGCGGCTATTCAATCACGCACGGCTATGCCGTAGCCATCGGCATGGCGCTTATCAGCGCTGCGGCCTGGCGGCTGGGGCTTTCCGAAACAGACTGTTCCGGGCCCATTAAAGCCTGCCTGGCAGCCAACCATCTGCCTGTTTCCTCTCCTTTTACCGCCGAGCAGCTGGCCGGGGTTGCTTTGCGTGATAAAAAACGTCGCCAGGACAGCATTACCCTTGTCATTCCCCAAAAAATCGGTCAATGTGTTCTCTATAAAATGCCGGTGTCTGCCCTGCCTGATTTCATCCGGCAGGGTATGGGAAAGGAGCCGTAAAATGAACATTCGCATCACGCCGTCGGCTTTGCGGGGCAGGGTTGAAGCAATCCCCTCAAAATCAGACGCCCATCGCATTTTGATTGCAGCTGCTCTGGCAGATCAGCCCACGGTTGTCCGGCTTGGCTCCTCCTCCCGGGATATCCAGGCCACAATGGAATGTGTGAGGTCGCTTGGAGCGAAGATAGATCACGATGCGCCGGGGTTTTTAAATATCTCGCCCGTTTGGGGCAATACTGGTGATTTTGCCAGCCTTGATTGCGGCGAAAGCGGCGCGACACTGCGTTTTCTGCTCCCTGTCGCGGCGGCGCTGGGCGTCCCGGCAACTTTCTCGGGACAGGGCAGACTGCCGCAGCGCCCGCTCCAACCGCTGGTGGAGCAACTGGAAAACCACGGCTGCCATTTTGACAGGGCAGGGCTGCCGCTGACTGTTCGCGGCAGATTGACAGGAGGGCGTTATACCCTGCCCGGCGATGTAAGCTCACAGTTTATCACCGGACTGCTGTTGGCTTTGCCGCTGTTGGAAAAAGACAGCCGCATTGTTCTCGCATCGCAGTTGGAATCAAAAGGGTATGTCCAAATGACCATCGCGACTCTCAAGAAATTCAGCATCGCCATCGAAGAGCATGCGCACGGCTATCAAATCAAAGGCGGACAAAAATACCGCTCGCCTCAACATCTTAGTGTCGAGGGGGATTGGTCCAACGCGGCATTCTGGATTTGCGCAGGTTGCTTGCAAGGCAATGAGATCCTATGCGGCGGCCTTGCGCAAGACTCATGGCAAGGGGATAAAGAGATCATCAACCTGCTGCGCGGTTTTGACGCCAATGTGTCTTTTTTTAAAGATACCGCTTACGCAACCGGAAAACCACTCAAGGCTCTGCGTATTGACGCGGCCGAAATCCCCGATTTAATCCCTGTTATGGCAGTGGTGGCGACAGCGGCAGCCGGAACAACAGTCATCTACAACGCCAAACGCCTGCGGATCAAAGAAAGCGATCGACTTGCGGCAATTGCGCAAAGCCTGTCACAGGTGGGCGCCGATGTTACCGAGAGGGAGGACGCGCTGCTCATCCGCGGGGGCAAACCTTTACGCGGCGGAGTTGTGCAGGGATTTGGAGACCATCGCATCGTGATGTCAATGGCGATCGCTGCAGCGCTTTGCGAAAGCGAGCTGATCATTGAGGGGGCGGAGGCGGTAGATAAATCCTATCCACAATTTTTTGATCACTTCAAAAGGCTTGGAGGAATTGCAGATGTCATTTGATACGATTTCCATCAAGGGGCGACACGACCCTTGTATCGCGCCACGTGCGGTTCCCTGTGTTGAGGCTATAATAGTGATTTAAAACGTGTTGGGAGGCCAAAAAATGGATATCAAAGAATTGAGAGAAGAACTCAGTCAAATTGATTTAGAGTTGGTTCAGTTGTTTACCAAACGGATGGATGCAATCGCCAGGATTTCAAAGTATAAAATACAAAACAATTTTCCTGTTTTAGACAATGAGCGGGAACGCGAGGTTTTAAACCGCGTTGCAGAAATTTCCGGAGAGAAAATGGAAACATATGCAAAGAGGCTGTTTAATACCCTGTTCGACCTGAGCAAAAGCTACCAAAATCAGCTTTTGTCGCACAACTCTCAGCTGGCGCAGGACATTAAAGCAGCGACCTGCGAACTGGCCAGGCAATTTCCTTCAAAAGCAAATGTCGCCTGCCAGGGGACAGAAGGTTCCTATTCCCAACAAGCCTGCGAAAAACTTTTCTCACTACCGACTCTGATGTTTTTTAATGATTTTGAATCTGTTTTCCAGGCAGTAGAAAAAGGGATGTGCGAGTACGGTTTATTACCGGTTGAAAATAGTTTGGCAGGTACGGTGATCGCCGTATATGACTTGATGGAGAAACATAAATTTCATATTGTCCGCAGTATTAGGCTGAGAATTAATCACGCCTTGCTCGCCAAAAAAAGCGTAGTTTTCGATGATATTAAAGAAATTGTTTCGCATGAACAGGCCATCGGCCAATGCAGCGAATTCTTGAAAGCCAACCCGCAAATCAAGGTTACATTGTTCAGCAACACGGCCGCCGCAGCAAAATACGTCGCTGAGTCAAGCCGTTCCGATCTTGCTGCGATATCATCTGAAACCTGTGCAGAGCTTTATGACCTTGACATTTTGACAAACAACGTCCAAAACCGGGATAACAACTATACCCGTTTTATCTGTATCTCCAAAGATATGAAAATCTATCCCGGAGCAAACAAAATCAGCATCTTGCTATCGCTCCCCCATAAGCCGGGATCGCTTTGCACACTGCTTTCAAAATTTTCATCGCTCGGGCTCAATCTGACCAAGCTTGAAAGCCGTCCGGTTATCGGAAAAGATTTTGAGTTCATGTTCTACTTCGATTTCGACGCTTCCATTTACTTGACCGAAACAGTGAATTTGCTCTGTGAGCTGGAAAACAGTCTGAGTAAATTTATTTTTTTGGGGAGTTACAGCGAAATATTTTAAGCAGTCAGGTTTGATTGGGATGAAATCGCATCCGCAGGGCAGTTGCCCATGCCGCCGGCGGCGCCACGTATGATCAAAACACCAGGTGATGTGACTGCGATTTCAATCGCACACGGCGCGCCGGCGCCGGACTTGTGTGGCTGTGTTGCATTTGTACGAATGAACTCGCACCTTTTTTGAGATTCGCTCTGCGGGCTGAACAGCTATACAGTATTTTAAGGGAAGCAAAAGAACCGTCCCCTTGCTTCTTCCCTTGCTTCCTTTTTCTAACCCCGCTGTTTTCTGCCGTAAACCTGGTCCGGGTCGAACATTTTCTCTCCGACTACTGTTACATTACCGTCCTGCTCCACCCGGTAGTGAAAACAGGTGAAATAGCCCTCGTGGCAGGCGGCGCCCTTTTGCTCCACTTTCACCACAAGAGAATCCCGATCGCAGTCGTACAAAATTTCCCGCACCTTCTGGACGTTGCCCGAGGTCTCCCCCTTGTGCCAGAACTCCTGCCGGCTGCGGCTCCAGAACCAGGTCTCACCGGTGGCCAGGGTCTTTGCAACCGCTTCACGGTTCATATAGGCCATCATTAAGACCACGCCGCTGGCCGCGTCCTGGACTATGGCGGGAATCAGTCCCGCCTGATCATATTTTAAGCTGCTTACGTCGAATGACAATCGATCTTCCTGGTTTCTGAAAGCTAAACATATCTGATTTATGCAAGATAATCCAGAAATATTTAGATTTCTCTCCCGCCGACTAACGGGAGGCAGCGTAACAGGATTCAACTGCTGAGCTGCAAGCTTTCGCTTGCATTCCGGGTGGCTTATGCCGCCGTCACCTTTCTGGTATCCGTTCTGCCCGGAAGGGGGTGTTACCCACCGCCTAGTTGTTCTAACCTCTGCGCCCGACTTTCACAGCGTGTCTTTGCGACGCATCATCGGAAGTGACTGCTAAGAAACCTTCTCTCTTTCACTTATATTGACTCAGTATTCATACACCGTTACCACCTCCTGTTACTATACTACTACAGAACAGGTGTTTGCATCAACGGTTTTTGTTATTCTTATCTCAATTTATTCAGTTATTCTGTAGCTGTTTCATTCCTCCATTGCAATAGAATAGGCGCCATTTCAATCGCACAACGGCGCGTTTGCGCCGCACTTGTTGAGGTCAATGTTACATTTGTGCGAATGAATTCGCACCTGCATTCCTCACGTTCTCATTTCCCACGTCCCACGTCTAAATACGCACGGGGATGCCTTGGGAGTGCAGGTATTGCTTGGTTTCCCGGATGGAGTACTCGCCAAAGTGGAAAATTGAAGCGGCCAGGGCGGCGTCGGCTTCTCCTTCAGTCACCCCCGCGGCCACATGCTCGAGATTACCCACTCCGCCGGAGGCAATTACCGGGATATTCAACGCCCTGACAATGGTCCTGGTCAGGGGCAGGTCATAACCGTCCTTGGTCCCGTCCCGGTCCATGCTGGTGAGCATAATTTCCCCCGCGCCCAGTTTTTCCACCCGCCGCGCCCAGGCCACGGCGTCAATACCGGTGGGCGTGCGACCGCCATGTATGTATACTTCCCAGCTTTCCGGCCCGCACTGCCGCGCGTCGATAGCCACCACGATGCACTGGCTGCCAAACCGTGATGCGGCTTCGGCCACCAATTCCGGCTTCTTAACCGCGGCCGTATTCATCGATACCTTATCGGCCCCGGCACTGAGCATGGCCCGGATATCCTCCAGGGTGCTGATCCCGCCGCCGACGGTAAAAGGAATAAAGACCTCTCCGGCGGTGCGGTAAACCATATCCAGGGTAGTCTTGCGACCATCGGAGGAAGCGGTGATATCAAGGAAAATCAACTCGTCGGCGCCTTCCCGGTCGTAAAAAGCGGCAAGCTCGACGGGATCCCCGGCATCCCGCAAGTTTATGAAATTGGTTCCTTTAACCACCCTGCCGCCGGTGACATCAAGGCAGGGGATGATCCTTTTGAGAAGCATAGCCCTACCCTACTTCCTTTCCTTCCGCCACAGCCAGAGCTTCCCTCAGGTCTATGGCTCCGGAGTAAAGGGCCTTGCCCATGATCACTGCGTCAACACCCAGGCTCTCCATAGCTCGAATTGCCCGCAGGTCATTGAGGGTGGAAACACCGCCGGAAGCAACTACCTTTAAGCCGGTTTCTTTCGCCAACTGTCCGGTCGCCTCGAGGTTGGGTCCCTGCAGCTTTCCGTCCCGCCTGATGTCGGTAAAGACCACACGCTTTACACCCAAATTTTTCATGTCCAGGGCGAGTTCAACTGTTCCTTTTTCAACCGTCAGCCCCCAGCCTTCAATGGCGACCTGCCCGTTGCGCCCGTCGATACCCACCAGGACGGCCTCGCCGTACCTGCCGCAGGCTTCTGACACCAGTTCAGGGTCCACAATGGCTACCGTACCCAGAATAACCCTGGCTACACCCATGCCCAAAAGGCTCTCGATGGTCTCCATGCTGCGAATGCCCCCGCCCACCTGAACGGGAATATCAACAGCGGACAGTATCTCCTTTAAGACGTCAAGGTTTTTGGGAGCGCCGGCAAAAGCGCCGTCCAGGTCCACCACGTGCAGCATACGGGCGCCCTGGTCCTGCCAGAGGGCGGCCATAGCGGACGGGTCATCTGAATAAACGGTTTCCTTATCGAGTCGTCCCTCCACCAGGCGGACGCACTTCCCTTCCCGCAGGTCAATAGCTGGGATCAGCAACATTTTTTAACCATCCTCCCGAAATTTTCTAGGATCCTTAAGCCTATCCCGCTGCTTTTTTCGGGGTGAAACTGGATCCCGTAAACGTTTTCCCTCCCGACGATGGAAGCAAAGCGAACCCCGTATTCGGTCCTGGTCAAGACAACCGCTTGCTCCTCCGGATCAACATAATAGGAGTGCACGAAGTAGAAAGAAGACGCTTGGGGAATACCCTCCAGAAGCGGGTCGGCCCGTTGAATTTCGGCCTGGTTCCACCCCATGTGGGGTACCTTCAACCCGTCCGGCAGGCGCCGGACCCGGCCCCGGAAAATACCCAGCCCCCTGGTCAGGCCCCATTCCTCACTGGCGTCAAAGAGCAGCTGCTGCCCCAGACAGATACCCAGAAAAGGTTTCCCGGCCTCAACCGCCCGGTGGACGGCCTCGTCCATTCCTGACGAACGCAAATTGGTCATAGCGTCGGCAAAGGCCCCCACCCCGGGTAAAACCACCCCGGCGGCCTGGACCACCTGTTGCGGTTTTCCGGTCACGACAGCTTCAACGCCCATTTTCTCAAAGCCCTTCTGGACGCTCCTTAAGTTTCCCATCCCGTAATCAATAATAGCAATCATGTTTCCCCCTGCAATTCTTCCCGGTAGAGGACACGGAAATATAAGACCGTAACCAATCAAAAACGGCGATCGTACCGGCGCCATTCCCGGCCAGGCATTTACTTCACAATACCCTGGTTAACCCCACTTTTTTATCTTTAGGGCAATACGTCTTAAAGTTCACCCTTGGTGGAGGGAATGCCCCCGCCGACATAGGTAGTGGCGTCCTTAAGAACACGGGCCAAGCCCTTAAAAATGGCCTCAATGATGTGGTGGGTGTTGGTCCCCGCCAGAAGCCGGATATGCAGTGTGAATTCACCGCTGATGGCCAGAGCCCTGAAAAATTCCTGAACCAGCTCGGTTTCAAATTCTCCTACCCGCGCCGCAGGCATGGGCGCGTCAAAGGCCAGAAAACCCCGCCCGGAAAGGTCCACCGCAACCATGGCCAGCGCCTCATCCATGGGAATTATGGCATGGCCGTAGCGTTTTATGCCGTGTTTTTCACCCAGAGCCCGCTTGATGGCCAAACCCAGGCAGAGTCCCACGTCCTCAACGGTATGGTGACCATCCACCGCCAGGTCGCCACGTGCGGTCAACTCCATGTTAAACGAGGAGTGCTTGCAGAATAGCTCTAGCATGTGGTCAAAGAACGGCTGTCCCGTATTGACGAAGTAAACCCCTTCGCCGTCCAGGCTGAAAGAAATGTTGACTTCCGTTTCCAGCGTTTTGCGGTTGACTAAACTCTCGCGTGGTTCGGACATTTGTATCACCTCTTTATCTTATTAACAGCCTCTTTTAAGGAAGCAGGGGGACGGTTCTTTTGCTTCCTTGAAAATAACTGTACAGCTGTTCAGCCCACAGAGCGAATCCCCGTTAGCCACACAAGTCCGGCGCGAGCGCCGTTGTACGATTGAAATCGCACCTACACCCCTTATCCAGCCAGGATTTCCCGCATACCGGCAAGGAATGTTGTGTTCTCCTCCGGCTTACCCACTGAAACCCTGAGACAGCGGGGAAGGCTAGGGCTGTCCACATTGCGCACCAGCACACCTCGTTCAAGCAGCCCCTGGTAAACCTGGGCGGCCGGCAGGGCAGTCCTGAATAAAATAAAGTTGGCCTCAGTAGGAAAGGTCTCCACACCTGGGACAGCCGAGAGCTCGGCATGCAGGCGGTCTCTTTCCTTTAAGATGGTCCCGATCCTTTCCCGGAAAGGATCGAGGTTTTTCATGACCACCCGCGCGGCAATCTGGGAAAAAGCGTTTAAATTGAAAGGTTGTTTCACCCTCAACAACTCATTAATAATCGAAGCGCCGGCCAGGAGGTAGCCTACCCTCAGCCCGGCCAGGCCGAAGGCCTTGGAAAAAGTCTTTAGTATGATTAAATTCGGATAGCGGCTTAAGAGCGGTATGCAGGACTCCCCGCCAAATTCCCCGTAGGCTTCGTCAACCACCACTAGCGCGCCGGTGCTTGCCAGGATGGCCTCAATCTCCTGCCGCGGGGTGGCGGTCCCGGTCGGGTTGTTCGGTGTGCAGATGACAACCAGTTTCACCTCCGGCTCAGCCGCGGCCTTTTGCATCGCCGCCACATCAAGGCGGAAGTCGCTTCGCCGGGGAACGTCCAGCCTGGTCGAGGAGGCGATTTGTCCCTGTATCCCGTACATCACAAAGGAAGGCGAGGCCACGACAAATTTCGCCCCGGTACCGAAAGTCAGCATCAAGTCCAGAATAAGTTCATCTGAACCATTGCCTACCATAATGTTTTCCGGGTTTACTCCGGTGTAAGCAGCCAGGCTCTCCCGCAATTCCACGGCCATTGGATCGGGGTAGCGGCTGAAACCGGCCGACGCCGTTTCCCGGTAAATCTCCTTCATCACAGCTTGCGGAAATGGATACGGGTTTTCGTTGGCGTCAAGTTTAAGCACAGACGGGTAGTAAGGCGCTTGATAGGGAAGCAGGCCTTTTAATTCTTCCCGTACCAGTGACGCCGCGTTAAATACAGTAGTCATTCTATGAACAGCCTGGTTTCTGAAAGCTAAACAAATCTGATTTATACAAGATAATCCAGATTGATTAACTTTCTCTCCCGCCGACTAACGGGAGGCAGTGTCACAGGATTCAACTGCTTAGCTGCAAGCTTTCGCTTGCATTCCGGGTGGCTTATGCCGCCGTCACCTTTCTGGTATCCGTCCTGCCCGGAAGGGGGTGTTACCCACCGCCTGGTTGTTCTAACCTCCGCGCCCGACTTTCACAGCGTGTCTTTGCGACGCGTCATCGGAAGTGACTGCTAAGAAACCTTTTTCCTTTCACTTATACTGGCTCAGTATTCATACACCGTTACCACCTCCTGTTACTATACCACCATAGAACAGGTGTTCGTATCAACGGTTTTTGTTAATCTTCCCTCAATTTGGTATTCTGTAGCTGTTTAAAACCTCCTCTTTCTTTCGAACAATTTTTCATCCTGATCCTTACCGCGTTGGCATGGGCGGAGAGTCCTTCCACACCGGCGAGATTGATTACGTCGGCCCCTACCTGTTCCAGAGCAGGCTCATTATAAGCAATCAAGCTGGTCCTTTTCAAAAAGGCATCGACACCCAGTGGCGAGTAGAACCTTGCCGTACCGCCGGTCGGCAGGATATGGTTGGGTCCGGCCAGGTAATCCCCCACCGGCTCAGGCGAGTAATGTCCCATAAATACAGCGCCGGCATTTTCCACCTTGAAAAGCCAGCGGAAGGGTTCGGCCAGCATTAACTCCAGGTGTTCCGGCGCAGCCTGGTTGGCCAGGTCAAAAGCCTGGTCAATATCACCCGTGATTACAATCGCCCCATAGTCAGCAAGGGAATGCGTGATGATTTCGTAGCGTCCGAGCCGGCCGGCCTGCCCGGCCACCTGCTCCTGGACTTTGCCCGCCAGTTCGCGGCTGGGGGTGAGCAATATGGCGGAGGCCCTTTCATCGTGTTCCGCCTGGGACAAAAGGTCTGCGGCGACATAGCCCGGATCTGCCGTTTCGTCGGCAATGATCAGCACCTCGCTGGGTCCGGCCAGCATATCGATATCCACCTGGCCGTAGACCTGCTGTTTGGCCAATGTAACGTAAATATTTCCGGGGCCTGTGATCTTGTCGACTCTTGGAATGGATGCCGTGCCGTAAGCCAGGGCCGCCACTGCCTGGGCGCCACCGGCTTTGTATATTTCGCTTATACCCACCTCGGCAGCCGCCACAAGAGTATAGGGGTTCATTGAACCGTCGGAAGCGGGGGGCGAAACCATGGCAATTTCCCGCACACCGGCAACTTTGGCCGGTATTGCGTTCATCAGCACCGAGGAAGGATAGGACGCCTTGCCGCCCGGCACGTAAATCCCGACCCGGCGCAACGGTCTGACCAACTGTCCCAGAATAGCCCCATTTTCATCAGTTTTGAACCAGGAATTGGCCTGCTGTTTTTGATGATAGGCGGTAATGTTTTTGATTGCCAGGCGGAGGGAACTCAGAAAATTTTCCTCCACCAGGCCGTACGCAGCCTTAATTTCTTCATCATTAACCCTTAGCTGGTCCGGTCGCAGTTCAGGCCCGCCAAAGCGGGCGGTTAACGCGCACACTGCAGCGTCACCGTCACCTCGCACAGCTGAGAGGACTTCCGCGACCACAGCCGCTGTTGCACTTTGGTCAAGGGCTTTTCTGCGCAGTATTTTTTCGAGAACCGGTTCATCAGCTTCAAAAATTTTAATCAACGGTTCCAATTTTCTTCACTCCCAGAAAACAAACGAATGGTTTAAAGTGGTTACATCATCTACCGGCGCTTCATCAGATTCATTATTTTTCATCATCCATTATTGGCTCCGCAACAGTCGCTTTTTCTAACCGACTATCCAGGGAAGCTTTGCCGGATGTTGAGGCAAGTCTTTCCAGAATCAGTTTATAACCGTCCGCACCGTAGTTGAGAGATCTCTTTACTCTGCTGATAGTGGCCGTGCTGGCGCCGGTACGACTGGCTATATCGCCGTAAGTATGGTTATTCTGCAGCATTTTGGCGACTTCCAGGCGCTGGGCCAACGACCTGAGTTCTGCAACAGTACAGACGTCTTCAAAAAATTGGTAGCATTCATCCGTGTTTCGTAAAAGCAGCACTGCCTCAAAAAGCCTGTCCAAAAGCTCATCTCTAAGTCTTCCTGCGTACACAGCTACAACCCCCTGGGCTGATAATCTGTTTCTTTAATATTTTAATACGTTAAAGAGGAAAAATCAAGACAAAAAAAGGCGCTTTTGGTTAACTAACAGCAGGCGTTGCAGCCTGTGAGGATGTTAGGGTTCCGCAGTGCCATTTGTATATAATGATTAACGGTTGCGCAAATGCGCCAAACCATGGTTCCATCAGCTATCTATGAGAGCTCTCTCGCTATTTTAAACGCTCCAGCGCCTTGCGCCCCACGTCATGCCGGTAGTGCATGCCGTCGAAATGGATTTTTTCCACTGCCGCGTAAGCCCGTTCGATAGCCGAAGGGATGTCCGAACCGGCTGCCGTCACACCCAGCACCCGCCCCCCGGCGGTAACAATGTCCCCGTCCTTCGCGGCGGTGCCGGCGTGGAAGACGAGCACTTCCCCGCCTGGGTTTTCCAAACCTTTGATGACTTTTCCCTTTTCGTAAGAACCGGGATAGCCTCCCGAGGCCAACACTACGCACACTGCGGCCTGTTCCTTCCACTTGATTTCGATTTGGCCCAGGCGCTTTTCCAGGATGGCCTCGATAATATCAACCAGATCAGTCTCCAACAGCATCAGGACCGGCTGCGCTTCCGGGTCGCCAAAACGCGCGTTAAATTCCAGTACTTTCGGTCCGTTTTCATCAACCATCAGCCCGGCGTAGATAACACCCCGGTAGGTCCGGCCCTCATTGTTCATAGCCTGGACCATGGGAATTAATATTTCCTCCATGGTTTTCCTGTGCACATCGGCAGTATAAACCGGAGCCGGGGCATAGGCTCCCATACCGCCGGTGTTCGGCCCCTCGTCGTTGTCATAGGCGCGCTTGTGGTCCTGCGAGGCAATCATGGGCACTACGCTGACCCCATCAGTGAAAGCCAGGATGCTGACCTCTTCCCCTGACAGGCGCTCCTCCACGACCAGACGCTCCCCGGCCGCCCCAAAGTCTTTGTCCACCATAATCGAACGCACCGCATCGAGCGCGCTTTCCTCATCAAGGGCCACGATTACTCCCTTGCCGGCGGCCAGGCCGTCAGCCTTGACCACACAGGGAGCGCCGGTTCGTTTGATGTAAGAAGCGGCTTCAGCGGGGTCGGTAAAAACAGCGTAAGAAGCCGTGGGGATACCGTACCTGGCCATAATCTCCTTGGACAGCACCTTGCTGCCCTCAATCTCAGCCGCTGCCTGTGAGGGCCCGAAGATTTTCAGCCCTGCCGCCTCAAACCGGTCGACAATACCTGCGTTGAGCGGCGCTTCCGGTCCTACCACAGTAAGGCCAATTTCGTTTTTAAGAGCGAAATTCAACAGCCCCTGTACATCCTCAGCTTTTATATGAATACAGTCAGCGTCCCGGGCTATGCCTGCGTTGCCCGGAGCACAGTAAACTTTAGTCACGCGGGGGCTTTGCTTCAGCTTCCACACCAGGGCGTGTTCACGTCCGCCGCCACCCACAACCAAAACCCTCATACACTACCCTCCCAATTCGTACATAAACATCGAAAGGCCGGTTAGATACTAAAATTTTAAACCGTTTAGGAAGCAGTCGCAGGCCGTAGGGCGCAGGGCGTAGGTTTAAGCATTTCTTTGGGGTTGACACGGGAAGCAGGGGGACGGTTCTTTTGCTTCCGAATTCGGAAGCAAAAGAACCGTCCCCCTGCTTCCTTCGGCTGCTTTATCTTACACAACAACCAACGTAACAAACTAACCCTGCAGCCCATTCTTTTTACGCCTTACGCCCTACGGCCTGCGACATCATTCATCCTGCTAGTGTTTGAAGTGTCTCATGCCTGTGAACACCATGGCCATACCGGCCTCATCACATGCTTTGATCGACTCCTCGTCACGGATGGAGCCGCCCGGCTGAATGATGGCGGTGATGCCGGCGCGGGCTGCTTCAAGCACGGTATCGTTGAAGGGGAAGAAGGCGTCCGAGCCCAATACGGCCCCCGCAGCCTTTTCCCCGGCCTGGTTGATGGCTATTTTGGCCGAACCCACCCGGTTCATCTGGCCCGCTCCCACACCGATGAGCTGGCGTTCCTTGGTCAGCACGATGGCGTTGGACTTGACGTGCTTGACCAGGGTCATGGCAAAAATGAGCTCGTCCATTTCATTCTGCGTCGGGGTCCTTTTGGTAACTACTTTCAACTCAGGCAGCTTAAGTACCTCACGGTCGAATTCCTGCACCAGGAGACCGCCGTTTACCTTCCTCATATCCAGGCGGTCGTTGGTTTGGATGGTTAAGTCGCCGGTTGAAAGCAGCCTTAAGTTCGCCTTCTTCTTCAGAATCTCAAGAGCTTGATCTTCGTACCCCGGCGCAATAATCGCTTCCACGAATAGTTTGGCCATCTCCTGTGCGGTGGGGGCGTCCACCACCCGGTTTAGCGCTATTATGCCCCCAAACGCCGACACCGGGTCACCTTCCAGAGCCTTAAGGTAAGCATCTGTCAGTTGTGCCGAAACAGCACAGCCGCAGGGGTTGTTGTGCTTGACAATAACCGCGGCCGGCTCTATAAATTCTCTTACCAGCTCAAAAGCCGAGTTGATATCCAGGATATTGTTATACGACAGTTCCTTGCCCGCAAGCTGAACAGCATTGCCGACGCAGGGCCCGGTCACGGCCGGGTCGCGGTAGAAGGCAGCCTGCTGGTGGGGATTTTCTCCGTAGCGCAGGACCTGGACCCGTTTGAGCGAGAGATCCATGGTCGGCGGAAATTGCTCCGCGCCCTCACCTATCCCGGAGAGGTAAGCCGTGATAGCTGCATCGTAAGATGCAGTATGGGCAAAAGCCTCACGGGCCAGGGCCATCCTCAGCTCCCGCCCGGCTTCACCCTTGCGCAGGGCTTCCAGCACCTCATGATAGCGTTCCGGGTTGACGATGACCAGCACATTTTCGTAGTTCTTGGCTGCGGAACGGACCATGGTGGGACCGCCGATATCAATATTCTCAATGGCTTCCGCCAGGGTTACCCCGGGCTTGGCGATGGTCTCGCGGAAGGGATAAAGGTTTACCGCCACCAGGTCGATGGGGGTAATGTTATGCTTTGCCAACTGGCCCAGGTGATCAGGATTTCTTAAAGCCAGGATGCCGCCGTGCACGGTGGGGTGCAGGGTCTTGACCCGGCCGTCCAATATTTCCGGGAACCCTGTGACGTCGGAGATATATGTAACAGGCACACCCGCCTCACGCAGGGCTTTAGCCGTGCCCCCGGTGGAAACAATCTCCACACCCAGTTCCGCCAGCCCGCGGGAAAACTCAATTACACCAGCTTTGTTCGATACGCTGATTAAAGCACGTTGAAGAGCCAAGTTATTTACCTCCTATTATTTATTTTACTCACGTATACTTTCCTGCCTTCAATCCTCAGCCGTCCCTCCGCATAGAGCCGGATAGCTTCCGGGTAAATCTTATGTTCCTGCTCCAAAATACGGGCGGACAAGTCATCGGCCGTATCTTCATCGTAAACCGGAACCACAGCCTGGAGAATAATCGGCCCGGTATCCATGCCCTCGTCAACAAAATGGACGGTACAGCCGCTGAATTTGACCCCGTAGGCCCAGGCCTGTTCCTGGCCATGCAACCCCGGAAAGGACGGCAGGAGCGCCGGGTGGATGTTCATAACCCTGTTCGGAAAAGCTGCCAGGAGTACCTTGCCTACAATTCTCATATAACCGGCGAGACAGACCAGTTCCACTCCATGCTGCTGCAAAAGTTCGACAATTGACCTTTCATACGCATCCTTGGATGGGAAATCACTGTAATTAATGTGTCCGGCCGGGATACCCGCCATCCTCGCCCGCTCCAGCGCATAGGCATCTTTTTTGTCGCTGATGACCACGGCTACCGCGGCGTTTATTTTCCCGGCAGCAGCCTGGTCCATGATGGACTGGAGGTTTGAGCCCCGGCCGGAGGCCAGAACGCCCAGGCGTAGCTTGCTCACTTGATCCCCTCCTTAGCCAAGCCCAATTTTCACATTTTCACACTTCACTTGACCACTACAATGCCGCTCAAAAGGAAGCAAGGGGACGGTTCTTTTGCTTCCTTGAAAAATAACTGTACAGCTGTTCAGCCCATAGAGCGCCCCCCAAATATAGCTGCGAATTCATTGCTACCTTTCCACATAAGCCCGGCGCGAGCGCCGTGCGCTGCTGAAATCGCGCCTGCATCGCCTGGTTTTCACTCTCTGCTGCGCCGTGATCGCGACTCCCTGTGCGGGCGCAAATCAAGGCGTGTTTAGGTGTAAGTTACTTCCCGTTTGCCTTCCACCACTTCGCCGATCAGGTAGCTTGTCTCGCCCCTGGCGGACAGGTCAGCCATTACGGCGCCTGCCTCCGCACGGGCAACCACCGCCACCAGGCCGACACCCATGTTAAAAGTCCGCAGCATCTCGCTTGCCGCAATATTACCCGTCTCTTGAATCAGGTTAAACACCGGGGGCACGGGCCAGGTGCCTAAACGAAACTCGACCCCGGTACCTTCCGGCAGAGCGCGTGGCACGTTTTCCGTCAGGCCGCCTCCGGTAATGTGGGCCAACCCCTTCATTTTAAACCGATCCAGTAAAGGCAGGATAGCTTTCACATAAATCCTGGTGGGCTCGAGCATTTCCTCACCCACGGTCCGCCCCAGTTGTTCCAAATATGTATCAACACCGTACCCGGCGACCTCCAGCAGGACTTTACGGGCCAGAGAGTAGCCGTTGCTGTGCAGCCCGCTTGAAGGCAGGCCGATTACCAGATCCCCCGGCACAATATCCCGGCCGTCGATAATCCTGCTCCGTTCCACCACTCCTACGGCGAAACCAGCTATATCGTATTCCTCCGGTCCATAAAAACCAGGCATCTCGGCGGTCTCCCCGCCGATTAAAGCGCAACCGGCCTGGCGGCAGCCCTCAGCCACGCCGCCCACGATAGCGGCCACCTGTTCCGGCGACAACCGGCCGACTGCCAGGTAATCAAGGAAAAAGAGCGGCTCCGCCCCCTGCGCCAGGATATCGTTGACACACATGGCCACCGCATCTATGCCTACTGAATCATGCCTGCCTGTCAACATGGCCACCCGCAGCTTGGTACCGACGCCATCCGTACCGGAAACCAGCACCGGCTCCCGGTACCTGTCCTTATTGAGGGCAAAAAAACCGCCAAAGCCGCCGATATCGGCCAAGACCTCAGGTCTGAAAGTGCTGCGCACGGTGTCTTTCATCAGGTGGACCGCCTTGTTGCCGGCTTCAATATCCACCCCGGCATCGGCATAAGTGAGGCCCTTCTTCTTTTCGGTCATGTATACCTCCGTATTTAGACGTGAGTCGTTGGACGTTGGACGCAGGCAAAAAAATACTTTGTTTGAAAATAAGTTAAAGGTTGTATATTATTGTCGCAAGGCGTAGGGCAAACCTAATATGAGAATCTTATGTCACAATATCGTTGAGTTTAGTCCCGTCATGCAGCTAGCCTTTAGAAATAGTTTCAAGTACCTGCCGGGCATCATCCGCACCAAGCTGCTGCCGGCATGTTCAGCCCCTGTACTTAGCCGCACCCGTGCTCCTCCTCGAATACCAGCTTGCCCTGCAGGTTGGGATCGGGCACATAGGTGGGGTAGTCCCCGCTGAAGCAGGCAGTGCAGAAGTTGCCCCGCGCTTCACCGAATATTCCCAGCAGGCCCTCCTGGCTCAGGTAATGCAAGCCGTCGGCGCTGATATACTCCCTGATCTCCTCAACCGTTTTGTGGGCGGCAATCAGTTCACTGAGGGAGGTATCTATGCCGTAATAGCAAGGCAGCTTGGTAGGAGGAGAACTCAGGCAGAAATGGACCTCCCTGGCGCCGCACTCCCGTACCATGCTCACGATTTTGCCGCTGGTGGTGCCGCGTACGATGGAGTCGTCAATCAGTACCACCCGCTTACCCTGCAGTATATGCCGGACCGGGTTCAGTTTAAGCCTGACTCCCAATTCCCTGATATCCTGCGTAGGCTGAATAAAGGTGCGGCCGACATAGCGGTTCTTCATCAGCCCCTCCTCAAAGGGTATGCCGGATTCCCAGGCAAAGCCTCTGGCGGCGATCGTCCCCGAATCCGGCACCGGTATCACCAGGTCCGCTTCAACCGGATATTCCCTGGCCAATTGGCGACCCATCTCGTACCGGACACGGTTAACGTTGAACCCGTCGATGCGGCTGTCGGGACGGGCAAAGTAAATGTATTCAAAGATACAGTGCGCTTTCCGGCGGGGAACCTGCAGTGACTGAAGCGATTGCAGACCGTCCTCGTCAATCACGACGATTTCGCCCGGCTCCAGGTCCCGTACAAATTCAGCTCCGATGGTATCCAGAGCGCAGGATTCCGAGGCCAAAATATAAGCGTCGCCTTTGCGTCCCAGGCACAGCGGGCGGAAGCCGAAGGGATCGCGTATGCCAATCAGTTTGTTTTCCGTCAGGACCAGGAGTGAGTAGGCTCCTTTGAGATCGATCATGGACTTGACGATGGCCTCAACCAGGCTGTTCTGACTGTAACGGGCAATCAGGTTGACAATGACTTCGCTGTCGGTGGTAGATTGGAAGACCGAGCCGGTCGAGGACAATTGCCGGCGCAGTTCGGCAATATTGGAGATGTTGCCGTTATGGGACAGGCCAATCATCCCGCGGGAATAATTGAAAACCAGAGGCTGGGCGTTGGCCGGGTTATTAGAGCCGGTAGTGGAGTAGCGTACGTGTCCTATCGCCAAGTGCCCCTGGAAGCTGCCCAGTTTCTCGTCGTTGAAGACATCTGAAACCAACCCCATACCCTTAGCCAGTCGAATCTTGCTGCCGTTGCCGACAGCTATCCCGGCGCTCTCCTGGCCGCGGTGCTGCAGGGCGTAAAGACCATAGTAGGTAAGCCTGGCTACGTCAAAGCCCGGCCCGTAGATACCGAAAATACCGCATTCTTCCCGCGGCTTGTCAACCACCGGCAAGACCTCATCGTATCCATTTCCAAAATCCCCGGCCATTTTGCTCCTCCATTCCCACATCTCTATATTTTCTCTTCTCTAAAACCTTGTTAACGATATGGGAAGTTTAACTAAAACTCTTCCCGGTCAGCCGTTTAAAAACCTCTTCGTAAGCTCCTTCAACATTGCCCAGGTCGCGGCGGAAGCGGTCCTTGTCCAGCTTTTCGCGGGTGTGTTTATCCCAGAAACGGCAGGTATCAGGAGAAATCTCGTCGCCCAGGATAACCGCACCTTTGTGTATACCAAATTCAAGTTTAAAGTCTACCAGATCGATATTTTTGTCTGCCAGGTATTCGAGCATGATACTGTTTACAGCCAGGGCAATATCCCGGATCCGCTCCATTTGTTCAGGAGAAGCCAGGCCAAGCGCCCTGATATGGTAGTCGTTGATCATGGGGTCGCCCAGTTCATCGCTCTTGTAGTAATACTCAAGAACCGGTGAGGACAGGACGGTCCCTTCCGCCAGTCCCAGGCGCTTGGCCAAGCTGCCGGCGGCAATATTGCGGACCACAACCTCCACCGGTACTATTTCCAGTGTTTTAACCAGCATCTCCCGGTCGCTGACCAGTTCTACAAAGTGGGTAGGTATCCCCCGCTCTTCCAGCATGCGGAAAAACACTCCCGAGATCTGGTTGTTAAGCACGCCTTTATTTTGTATGGTCCCTTTTTTGGCGCCGTTAAAGGCAGTGGCGTCGTCCTTGTACTCCACCAGGTATAAATCCGGATCATCTGTGCGGTAAACCCGCTTGGCCTTTCCTTCGTAAAGTCGTTCAAGTTGACGAGGCACTTGTCAAACCTCCCGCATCTTAATTTTTGAAAATAACGGAAGCAGGGGGACGGTTCTTTTGCTTCCTTGAAAATAACCGTACATCTGTTTAGCTCGCAGCGCGAATTCATTCGCACAAATGTCATGCAGGTCCGGCACCAGCGCGCCGTGTGCGGTTTGAAATCGCCCTTGCATCGCCTGGTGCTTTCATGATACGTTCGCCGACGGGGCCCGTGGGCAACCCATTTCATCCGCTGCTGCGGGAACCACGACGGTGTTATGTGAACTACAGGCCGAACCTGCTGTATATTAAATCAACATTTTTCAGGTGGTAGTTATAGTCAAAGAGTTCATCAACCTCCTGAGGAGTGAGGAGCGAAGCAACATCACCATCCTTCAGCAGCAGGCTGCGGAAGCTCTCTCCGGTGCGCCAGGACTGCATAGCGTTGCGCTGCACCAGCTCGTAAGCACGCTCCCTGGTCAGGCCTTTCTCTTCCACCAGGGCCAACAGCACCCGCTGAGAAAAAATCAAGCCATGGGTGCGATCAATATTCTTCAACATGTTTTCCGGGTAAACCTGCAGGTTGGTGATAATGTCGGTGAGCTTGGCCAGCATGTAGTCCAGAGTAATCGTAGAGTCGGGGACAATGACCCGCTCTACCGAGGAATGAGAGATATCACGTTCGTTCCACAGGGCCACGTTTTCCATGGCGGCCAAAGCGTTGCCGCGCAGGAGGCGGGCCAGCCCGGAGATACGCTCGCCGGTAATGGGATTGCGCTTGTGCGGCATGGCCGAGGACCCTTTCTGACCCTTCTTGAACTGCTCCTCAACCTCAAGGATGTCCGTACGCTGGAGGCTGCGCAGTTCGGTGGCGAACTTGTCCAGGGAACTGCCGATAACCGCGATCGTGGTCAAATACTCGGCGTGCCGGTCGCGCTGCAGCACCTGGGTACTCACTTTGGCCGGCGCCAGGCCAAGCCTGGCGCAGACATGCGCCTCTACACGCGGGTTAATGTTGGCGTAGGTCCCCACCGCTCCGGAGATTTTACCCACGCTGATAATCTCCACCGCCCGCTCCATTCTCTGGATACAGCGTTCTACCTCGTCTACCCAGAGCAACATTTTTAAACCAAAGGTGATGGGCTCGGCGTGGATGCCGTGGGTACGGCCGATCATCACGGTGTTGCGGTGCTCCACGGCTTTTTCCAAAAGAGCTTCCTTCAGCTTTTCCAATCTTACCAGCAGATATCGCCCGGCCTCTTTCATCAGGACAGCCATAGCCGTGTCCAAAACGTCCGAGGAAGTCAGGCCGAGGTGGATGTACTTGCCGGCTTCGCCCACATACTCAGCCACGTTGGTGGTAAAGGCAATGATATCATGGTTGGTCACAGCTTCAATTTCGGCAATACGCTGTACATCAAAATTCGCTTTTTCCTTGATTTCAGCCAGCGCCGCCGGCGGCACCTGACCCAGCTCGGCCAAAGCTTCACAGGCATAAATTTCAACGTCCAGCCACTTGCGGAATTTGTTTTCCTCGGACCAGACAGCCTTCATTTCAGGCAGAGTGTATCTTTCGATCATTGTTAATCCTCCATACTCAACAGCTTTTATGCCTTATTTTCTCGACCGTTCCAGATACCCGTCGATGCCCAGTTCATTTAAAAGGGCGTCTTTTTCAGTGACCTGTCTGGCCAGCTTATCCTTAAAAGCCGTTACCCTGTCTCTCACTGCAGAGTCCGTCGCGCCAATGATTTGGGCGGCAAGGATACCGGCGTTCTTGGCCCCGTTGATAGCCACGGTGGCTACCGGAATACCGGAAGGCATTTGGACAGTGGCATAGAGAGCGTCAACCCCGCTAAGAGGACCCGACTGCAGGGGAACGCCGATAACCGGTAGAGGAGTATGGGCCGCTATTACGCCCGCCAGGTGGGCAGCCTGGCCGGCCCCGGCGATGATTACCGCAAGGCCCCGCTCCACAGCTGTCCTGGCGTATGCGGCGGTCTTGTCCGGAACCCGGTGGGCGGAGGATATGACCACTTCACAGGGAATTCCCAATTCCTCCAGCACATCGGAGGCCGCTCTCATTACCGGCAGGTCGGAATCACTGCCCATGACTATGCCAACCAGGATTTTTGACATTTTTAGTTTCTCTCCCTTTGGTAATACATTCATACCAAACACCATATCATTTGGCCTGATCATATTATTAATATCAAGTAGTATCCCAATCCCCAAAAAACATAAGCCCGGACGAATAGGATTTCGAGTGAAACCTACCCGCCTGGGCTTTTCTCCCTGATCGGTGTAACCATAAGGAAATGGCTGCAGACACAAACCGAATACCGGCCAATTTCCATCAGGCCTGTGCCGCTTGGACCGAACTGCCTTCCCTAAAGGCTGAAGACATGGAACCCTAGGCACACTTTCTCCCCGTTTGTGGTTCTAAGTTATACAAAACAATATGCCCGTATGCAAAACGGGCTGGATTTATTACAGCCTTATATTAACAAGTTTATAGAAGAATTTCAACATCAAAAACCCTTTTATTTTAAGTTTATGTACATTTCATACTGTATTTCTATTGGCTTGTTGTCCAAATAACGGGGATAAAGCTACAGGAATTTTTTCCGGTGAGCCGTCATATCCCTTAATTGCCACGGGAATACCTTCCAGCACCACAGCCAAACCGGAAAGATGAAGGTTCTAATGGGGTATGCTCTTTTGTATGATACATACATATTTTATATAGATATACAAAGTAGTTCCACCCGCCGCCAGCGCGGCGCTCCGCGCCATGAAAACACCAGGCAGGCGGCATGGGGGCTAATGTAACTTCTTTGCGATTGAATTCGCCCCTGCATTTTGGGGGATTCGCTCTGAGCCGTAAAGCTATTTTCAGGGAAGCAAAAGAACCGTCCCCCTGCTTCCCGTCCCCCTGCTTCCGTATTTAAACGAGGTCTGCGAGGTGGATATATATGTCCCGTCCACTGTACCACTGGCAACAACAGGCCAACCCGGCCGAACCTTTTTGGCCGGAGCAGGCCGGTCCACCACAAGAGGTCAGCCTAAAACCTTACCCCAATGTCCCCCAAAACATCCTGGATACTGCGATCCTGGAGGAAATGCATAAGAGTCAAATCGTCGGAGTCTCCGCAGCCTTTGTCAAGGATAGCGGGGTGGTCTGGGCCAATGGCTATGGGTGGGCTGATTTAGAGAAAAGCCGCCCGGCAGGCCCCGATACTATCTACAGGATAGCCTCGATTTCCAAAACCATAACCGCTACCGCACTGATGCAGCTCTGGGAGTCTGGTCTCTTCCGCCTCGACAGCGATATCAGCAGTTGCCTGGGCTACCCGGTTAGAAACCCGCATTATCCTGATGATAAAATTACGTTCCACATGCTCTTAACCCATACCTCCAGCATCCTGGATACCGGCGGATATGCGGCGGCTTTAAGTTCACCCAACCCACCTCCCTTAAGGGAACTCCTGGTCCCCGGCAGTGAGGCTTACAGCAGTTTGACCTGGGGCGACTACCGGCCGGGCGCCCGTTTCAACTACTCCAATTTCGGCGCCGGCATCATCGGCGCTCTGGTGGAAATGCTCTCAGGGGAACGTTTCGACCGGTATGCCATAAACCACATCTTTAAGCCGCTGGGGATGGATGCCAGCTATGTGCCGGCCGATATCGTCAATCACCAAAAAATCGCCGTTCTTTATGAAACGAGCGGAGACGGCAGGTTTTCCCCGGCCTGCGATTACTACCCGGAAGGCCAGAGGCCATCCAGAAGGACATATCAACACCCTTTGGGGAACTTCTATATCGGCCCGGCGGGGGCGGTCAGGACAAGTGTGCTTGACCTGGCCAAGTTCACGATTGCTCATATGAACGGGGGTGTTTATGGCGATGTCCGTATTCTAAGCAGCGCTGCTGTTGATCTGATGCACCAGATACATTGGTGCGGTTTCGGATTGGCAGGGTTCTTCAGGCAGATGGGTCTAATGTTCCACATCACCGACGCCCTGGCGGGCAGGAGGCTGACCGGACACGCCGGGGATGCCTGCGGCCTGGTCAGCGACATGTATTTTGACCGTGACGAAAACAACGGGGTTATTTTCGTGACCAACGGCGGTTGTTATGAGTTTTTAAAGAGCGGGTATAAAAACATCGAAGAGAGTGTAATCAACCGGATTTACGCACAGTTCGCCGGCCCGCCCGGACCGGCCCCATAAGCAAGTAAAGCAACCAAGCGCTGTTAAGCCTTAAACCTAACGTAAAAAGTTGTCCCGTTGGAATCAGTCGCTATATCTATCCTGGCATTATGCCTCTGAGCAATGCTGTAGCATATGGCCACTCCCAGCCCGGTGCCATTCTCCTTGGTTGTAAAGAAAGGCGTGCCTATTTTTTCAAGGACCTCCGGAGCAATCCCTGTCCCATGGTCCTGCACAGCAAGGACTACCTGAGCGCGTTCCTGGAACGTCTTGATGGTTATACAGCCTCCTGCCGGCATTGCCTCGAGACCGTTAAGAACAAGGTTAAGGATAAGCTGGTGAATCTCATTTTTATCAAAGGTTACATACGGAATATCACCAAGTTCCAGTTCAATAATTTTATCTTGTTTCATGGCTTCGGCCTGAAGCAGAGGGAAGAGGGTCTCTATTATCTTATTTAGACTCTGGCTCTTCAATTCAACAGCCTTATTTTTGGCAAGGGCAAGGAACTCTGTGATAATTGAATTAGCCCGATCCAGCTCCTCTATCATCAAAAGTATGTAATCTTTGTCCTGGGCATACCTTTCCCTTTTCAAAAACAACTGCAGGAAGCCTCTGACAGTGGTCATTGGATTTCTTATCTCATGAGAAATACTGGCTGACATTTCTCCGATTAAGTTTAGACGTTCTAAACGCTCAATTTCTCTCTGGTAACGTCTTAGTTCTGTAATATCATTAGCGATTGCCAGGGTGCATTGCTCATTATTCCACATAATGATAACCCCTGACAACAAGGCTCTCCATATCTCACCTGATTTTTTGCGAAATCTGACATCATGGTTATTTATGGAACCTTCTTTTCTAATATCCTCAATAAACTCAAAATACTGATTTATGTCAACCCAATGATGGATATCAGTCATCCTGACGCCCATTAATTCCTCTTTGTCATAACCGTTTCTTTTGGTGAAAGCTTCGTTAACTTCCACAAACGCTCCATGGTTCATTGACACTATGATCATCGGAAGCGGGTTCGTATTAAAAGCTTTAAAAAACAGTTCTTCCGATACACGCAAATTCTCTTCAATTATCTTACGTTCTGTTATATCTATAAAGGAAGAAAGTAAACACTTCTCGCCCTCTACGTCAAAAATATTAAAAGAAGAAATTGCATAAACGCTCTCTCCCGACCTTTTCTTGAACATAATTTCAAGATTTTTGACATAACCATTTTCAAACAGTTTTCTCAGCATATCCTGTCTTTCTTTCAGGTCCGCCCAGATATTCAGTTCATAAATAGTTTTACCTATAAGCTCTTTCCGGTCGTAACCCAAGGCTTCCGCAAAAGTCTTATTCACATTAATTAACTCGTTATCGCTAAGCCTGGTAATAGACATCATAGCTTGACTGTTATAAAAGGCTTTTGAGAATTTTTCTTCAGATAAACGGAGGGCCTCTTCCGATTTCTTACGCTTTGTGATGTCCCTAATAATCGTGCTGGCTAAAATACGGCCATTCTGATCCTTAAACAGGTTCGAAGTAACTTCACCCGAAAATCTAGTTCCATTCTTGCGCAACAATGTCATCTCGCTGTTGTAGCTTCCTATCTGGTCTCTTTCCTTAACAGCTATCATAATCCTTGGGTCATCCAAATCAAAGATTCCATTCCTGCCAACAGCACACAACTCCTCTTCTGTTCCGCCAAACATACGGCAAGCCGCGGGATTGGCTGATATGATTGCGCCTTCTACATGACTCAAGATAATACCATCGTGGCTGTTATCATAAATGGAACGGTAATGTTCTTCACTTGCAGACAGCTTTTCTTTAAATCTAACATGTTCAGTAATATCACACAAAGTGAGAATCAATAAATCGACTTCTCCGGACGAATCAAGCACAGGCGCAAGCGTCCAATCCCAATAAGTAACCCCCCGTTCGGGTTGGTCATTGTAGGTGCAAGGTCTTGCAGAAACCTTATAGGTTTCTTTCGTCCTCACCACATGATCAAAGATTTCTTTAGCATCGGAGGGGTAGAATTCAAAGTGATTATGACCGGGAAAGTCATCGACATTACGCCCGCCTGCTTTTGCATAGGCTTCGTTAACACGCACAAAATTATAATTTCTGTCAAGGATAGCTACCGGGAAAATTGTATGTTTTAATAATACTTCTAAAATTTCTTCCGACTTTTTTATTCTTTCAACTTCCTCTTTAAGTTGTAAATTGACTGCTTCAAGCTCTGAAATGTCTGGAGTCTTTTCCCTGGTCAAGCCGGTACCGTCCGAGTTGGTAATGTCATTGCATTTTATTAAAACTCCGGGAGCTGCCTCTCTTATGATACTCAAATGACATTCATCCTCTCGACAATAAATTATACATTTTGCTATTGTACATAAGTTCTGTTTTTACCTTCGGGGAATGTGTCGTTATTTGTCGTGGTTAAAATATTTCGCATTTTATCATGCTTTCCGAAAAGGGGCTGGATTTTTCCTGACGGAAAATCCAGCCCCTTTCGCCTGTTGGAAAAGCATCCCCAAACCCCTTTGAGCGGCTGCGCCGCGCTTTACTGCGTGAAAAAATCGTCGTATGCGATATCCAAGATGGCCTTGACTGCGTTTAATTCTTTTACGGAAATATGGCGGATGCCCGCTTCGATTTTTGCCAGCGTCCCGCGCGAGATGTCACAGCCGCACACCTGCAATTGCGCCGAAAGTTGTTCCTGCGTCATGCCTTTGGCGTTTCTCCACTTGCGGATATTTTCGCCGATATTTTTATCGGCCTTGATGCTTTGGCCCATTTACGATCAACCACTTTTCTTTGTTCTAAATACGGAGCATTTTCTTCTTGATTATAGAAAAGAAATGAGTTATAATTGCTCTGATAACGGAGCAAAGGGGAGATATACCATACCCGACTACAAGAACATGTATTTTTCGCTTTTCAACGCAGTGAAATCCGCCATCGATCAACTACAAAAGGCCCAGCGGGACGGGGAAAACGAATACATCGAAAGTGAGGATATGCCTCTTATTCTGCCCAACGTGATAGACGAAAAAACGGAGGCCAACGAATAAAACCGCCACCTCCGGCTGTATTATGCTTGCTGAATTAGATGTGTTTATTGCTCTGTTTTCTCCTGGTTTTCGCCGCCTTTATGACCTACTACACAGGGATACGTATCAGGGAACTGATGGCGCTGACTCCGACAGATATTGATTTAGAGAACGTAAACCATTATCATCTTCAAACCTTACCAACGGTTAAGTCAGCAGAAGATCATCACTGGAAACCTACAGCTATCTTTACTCCAACAAACAAACGGAGGTATCCGCCAAACTGCAAGCATTGCACAGTCAGGCTGATACCTCCGAAGCCGTAACGGAAAGTAACCCGTTTTTATTTTCTTCAGGATTAGAAGCATTTTAGAAGCACCATGCATCAATTAATCCTGCAAATGCTGATTTTACAAGCATTTGCAGGATTGTTGATTTTACTCCCACTCGATTAAGGAAAGGGCTTGAGAATACCTTTTCGTACGGCTATTATGCGGCCTCTATCTGCTCTGCCCCGGTGGTTTTGGGCTCGGCGGCATGTTAAGATAATCAAGCAGCGCGGTCTCGAGCACCCTCGAATAATTTACGCCCTTTTGCTCGGCAGCCTCCTTGAGCCATGCCGGCAGGGTGATATTGGTCTTTACCCGTTTATTGTCCAGTTCATTTTTCACCATGTCAGGAAAAATAACAACCGGAGAAACCAAATAACCGGGCGCGGTATCGGGGTCTATCTCCGGCACTTTTGAAGGCTCCGGAATCGGCTCTCCGTCTTTTTCCATCCCATAAATGTGCAGCCCGAGCGCGTCGGCCGCCTCACGCTGCGCCTCTTCAAAGGTCGCTCCAAAGCTGACGCAGCCAGGGAGATCCGGGAAGTATACGCCGTATCCGTCCTTGCTGGGCTCAAAAACAGCCAAATATGACAACTTGCGCATATGCATAAACTCCTTTCTCGCGGCAGGTGGGGCTTGGTTATTTTAGCCCTGCCTGCTTTTTTATGCTGCGTAATGTCCCGGTGGGGATATCACCTGAATGGTTTGGGACAGTGACTTTGCCGGGCTTTGTTGGATGCTTCAACTGAATGTGCGAGCCTTTGGTCCTGCTCGGCACTTCATACCATCCATCCTTATGCAGCATCTTCAGGATTTCCCGGATCGTCAATGTCTTCCCCTCCTTACATTATCCATTATACGCCCATTTTATGCGTATGTCAGTAAAAATATACGTATATTTTATGCGCATTATTCTTTGAATAAAAAAATAACCCCGAAAGCCCGCATGATTTCAGGCTTCCGGGGATTTTTTCCTTTACTCCCACTCAATTGTCGCCGGGGGCTTCGAAGTGATGTCGTAGACCACCCGGTTGACTTCCTTGATCTCGCTAACAATGCGTGAGGAGATCGCTTCCAGCACCTCGTAGGGCAGGCGCACCCAGTCGGCGGTCATGGCGTCGTTGCTCATAACGGCCCGGATGGCGACCGTATAGGAATAGGTACGCTCGTCCCCCATCACGCCGACGCTCTTCATATCCGGCAGGATGGCAAAGGACTGCCAGATCCGGCGGTAGAGGCCGGCTTTGCGGATTTCCTCCTCCACGATGGCGTCGGCTTCCTGTACCACCGCCACCTTCTCAGCGGTGACCTCGCCCAATACCCGTACAGCCATGCCGGGACCGGGGAAAGGCTGCCGCCAGACCACCTCTTCCGGCAGATCCATCTCCTCGCCAAGCGCCCTGACCTCGTCCTTGAACAGCCAGCGCAACGGTTCCACCAGTTCAAACTTCATGTCCTCCGGGAGGCAGCCCACGTTATGGTGGCTTTTGATCACCGCCGCTGTGGCCGTGCCGCTCTCCACCACGTCCGGGTAAAGGGTGCCCTGGACCAGGAAATCAATATCGCCGAGCCTGGCGGCCTCGTCCTCAAAAACGCGGATGAACTCCTCACCGATAATCTTTCTCTTCCGTTCAGGATCGGTAACCCCGGCCAACTTGGACAAAAACCTCTCCCTGGCGTCGACATAAACCAGATTTATCTTAAATTTTTCCCGAAAAGTCTTCTGGACTTGTTCCGCCTCCCCTTTACGCAGGAGACCCTGGTTGACAAAAACGCAGGTGAGCTGGTCGCCCACCGCCCGCTGCACCAGCACGGCGGCAACCGAAGAGTCGACCCCGCCGCTTAAGCCGCATAGCACCTTTTTGTCGCCTACCCGCCGCTTAACCTCCGCCACTGCCCGCTCCAGAAAGGAACCCATGGTCCAGAGGCCGTGACAGCCGCAGATATCGTAAAGAAAGGCCTTCAACACATCCTGGCCTTTGGGGGTATGCACCACTTCCGGATGAAACTGCACGGCATAGAGCCTGCGGTCCGGGCAGACCATGGCTGCAACAGGGGAGTGATCCGTACTCGCGGTAATAGAGAAACCGGGTGGAGCTTTTTCTACGCGGTCACCGTGGCTCATCCAGCACTGCTCCACAGGTTCCATACAACCCAACAGCTTGTCCCGCTCCAGGACATTAAGCCCGGTCTTGCCGTATTCCCGCTGGACGGCCCGGGATACCCCGCCGCCAAGCTGCTGGGCCATCAACTGCATCCCGTAGCAGATACCCAGGATAGGGATACCTGTTTCATATATGGCAGGGTCGCAGGTCGGCGCCTTGTCCTGGTAGACGCTGGAGGGGCCACCGGAAAAAACGATGCCTTTCGGCTTTTTGGCGGCGATTTCCGCCACCGGGGTCGAAAAGGGCAGCATCTCGCAGAAGACCTTCAGCTCCCGGATGCGCCTGGCAATTAAATGGCTGTACTGGCCGCCAAAATCAAGGACGATTACCAATTCCTGCTCGGGCAGAGTCATGTTTTTTTCCCCCTTTGTATATGTCCGGTTTTAAAACCATGATGCAGGGTTGATTCCGGTACAGCCCGTTAAAGTCAAGCCCGTAACCCACTACAAAATGGTTCTCTATTTTGAAACCGTTATAGTGAACATCTACATCAACAACACGCCTGGATGGTTTGTCCAGCAGGGTGCAGATTTTTAGACTGGCCGGTCCGCGGGTTTTGAGGTTTTCCACCAGATAGCTGAGGGTGAGACCGGTATCAACAATATCTTCCACGATGAGGACATGCCGTCCTTCGATACCCTGGTCCAGGTCCTTCAAAATCCGCACCACCCCGGAGGACTTGGAGGAAGCCCCGTAGCTGGAGACAGCCATAAAGTCAAAACAGGTGGGCACGGAGATATTTCGCACCAGGTCGGCCAGGAAGATAACCGACCCCTTCAGGATACCAACCACCAACAGTTCCTTATCTGCGTAGTCACGGGATATCTGCGCGGCCAGTTCCTTTACTTTTAAACGTATCTCTTCTTCTGTCAAGAGGATCCTTTCACAGTCCGGATGCATCCACTAAAGCCCCCCGTTAATGAAATACACTTCACATTTAACATATTAATATATAACAGTTTTGATGAACTCATGTCAATTGCGACTGGCGCGATTTCAAGCGCATAAAACTGCGGATTGGTTTAAAGTATTCTACTAAACCATAATATACTGCATTTCCATGGGGCCGTGTACGAAGAAATTCGAACCACATTTTTTTGGGAATTGCCCCGTAAGAATAAAAAGCCGCCCCAGGGGACGGTTCGCGACTCAGCGGCAGGAATGTAATACCTTAAACGGGCGGGTTAATGGGAGGGACTTTATCATAGTCCCAGAAACGGAGGTTGATTTCGATACCGCCCTTGGGATTGTGCTTATCTTTGGCCTGCAGCACAGCCTGGCGCAGGCGGTAGTCCTCCGGGCTCAACCACACCTTATAATAATAATCAGTAAGCCGCAGTTCTAAAAAAGGATCCATCAGGTTGGGGCGCATTTCCAGCAAGAGCAGCGTCTCTCCGTTGACTATCTCTGTCCCCGCATATTTTAGTTCGGGGACGTCCTTGAAATTAAAATAGGCCAGGGGGTTCAGTTCGGCATAAAAAAGCTCGGAATCAGCCAGCCTGTTGCCGGTGAGAGTCACCCACCTGCCGCTTGGCTGGTCCTTAAAATAGGAGCTGTCGCCCACCTGAATAAACTCAATGGGAGTATTCATCATGGTACCCTGCATGTGGATATTGGCCGGGGCAACCATTTCTCCTTCCACCTTGCTAAAGAACTCCATATCGCTCTTACCTTCCGAAGTCAGCCTGGTTTCAGCCTGGTAGCGGAAACTCACGCTGGCTTTCGTCTTTTCCAACCCGGTCTTGAGCATTTCCTGGGGTGGAACTTTGCCGGCTCCGCGGGAAATCAGCTGCCCGACGCCCCAAATCACCAAAAATAATACCAGAGCCAGCGCCAGTGAAGGAACAACCGCTCTCCTTTTCAGAACCAACCAACGCGGACGCTGCACGGTCATCCCCCGTTTCTTTAGAAAAATTAAAACTTATCCTATTTTACTGATATTGTGAGGTAAATATGACAGTTCAAGAAGGTCCCGTGCTAATAATTAGTTAAAAACATCCTAAACTTGCGCGAGAGAGAGAAACAGGGTAAAATTTACTCATACCAGTTCCAAGTGGACTTTATGGAGGAAATATATTTGGAAATCAAAGATATGCAGGCAGAAGTAGATAATTGGATCAGCCAATTCGAAGAGGGTTACTGGAGCCCCCTCTCGATGATGGCGTGCTTGACGGAAGAAGTGGGAGAACTGGCGCGGGAGATTAACCACCAGTACGGGGAAAAGCCCAAAAAACAGGACGAGCCGATCGGTGACCTGGCGCTGGAAATTGCGGATATTTTGTTCATCCTGCTTTGTTACGCCAATTCCCTCAATATAAACCTGGAAGACGCTTTCAAAAGGGTTATGGCCAAGTACCGCTACCGTGACAGTGACAGGTATACCAGGAAGGAAAACCCGTAGCAGCGGTTCTCAACCAACCATGATCACTCAAGTGGTCGAAAGTTTTATTTACTGGAATCATGGAGGAACTATTGAATGGCAATAATTATACCGATTCAGGGTTTACGCTACAATCCGGCCAAAGCGGCCAAACTGGATGAGGTGGTCACACCGCCCTACGATGTCATCGACGCCGCTGCCCAGGAGGGATTCTATCAGCGCCACCCTTATAACATCATCCGTCTGGAATACGGCAGGATCTTGCCGGGGGACGACGAAACCAACAACCGCTACACCCGGGCTTCCGCCGATCTCAGCGCCTGGCTGAAAGAGGAGGTTCTGGTCTCCGAAACGGCCCCGGCCCTTTACTATTACGAGCAGGAGTTCAGTCTGGCCGGCGAAAGGGTCGTACGCAGCTGCTGTATCTGCGGAGTGAGACTGGAACCGTACGAAAAAGGCATAGTACTGCCGCATGAAGAGACCATGACCAAACATAAGGCTGACCGGCTGGAGCTGATGAGGACCTGTATGGCCAATTTCAGCCCTGTTTTCAGCTTGTACGCCGACCAGGAAAAAATGGTGGACCGTATCTTAAAGCAGGCTGCAGGAGACCGCGAGCCGGATATCCATTTCACCGGCAGCAACGGTGAGACGCACCGGATGTGGGTTGTCCAGGATGCCGGCGCCATCGGCAAGGTCCAGGAAGCTATGGCCGGCAGGCGTATTTTTATTGCCGACGGCCACCACCGTTACGAAACTGCCTTGAATTATAAAAGGGAGCGCGAGCTTTCAGGCCAAAGACCTGCAGACAGATTGGTAAGCGCGGCCAGTTCCTGCTCCACCACCCCGCAAGGTGTTTCCTGCTGTTCGTCCAGCGCCGACCCGGCCTACAATTACGTCATGATGACCCTGGTCAACCTGTACGACCCGGGTCTGGTCATTTTGCCAACGCACCGGCTGGTCAAAAACGTTACCGGCTTTAACAGAAGCAAGTTGATTGAACAGTTAAAAGAAAACTTCTCGGTGAAAGAATATCCCCTGGCGGCGGACAGAAGCAACCTCCAGGACTTTCTAGGTGTCATGGGCGAGCATGGGAAGCCGCACCCAGGCGATATTAAGAAAAACGTCTTCGGTCTCTATACCGGGGACAACAAGCTTTATTTACTTTCCTTGATTAATGAGAGGGACCTGGCGGGTATAATGCCGCAGGACAAGCCCCCCGTCTGGCAAAGGCTGGACGTCGCAGTGCTGCACACGCTGGTAATAGAAAAATATTTAGGCATCTGCGGTAAACTGCGGGCCAGAGCTGAACATATTACCTACACCCAGGAAGAAGAAGGAGCGCTGGCGGCGGTTGACCGGGGTGAATACCAGTTGGCCTTTTTCCTGAACCCGACCCTGGTTGAAGAAGTTACCGAGGTTGCCGCCCAGGGAGAAAAGATGCCGCAGAAAAGTACCTACTTTTACCCGAAATTTATTACAGGGCTGGTTATTAATCCGCTCTAGAACATGCCAACAGCCCGGCTTAAACCGGGCGGCGGCGCCGCATTATCGACAGCTCATTCGCACATTCTTTCATGCATTCGCCAGTGAATTTCAGTACTATTCTATTGCCTGCAACCCGGGAGACGCTCAAGGTACAGATCCCTGTACTTTTGAATCATGCTATCTATGCTGAACAGTTGCAGAGCACGCTCCCTACCAGCTTTACCCATAGCCCGGCGCTTGGAAGGATTGGCAATCAAGTCCATGAGAGCAGCTTCAGCCGCAGCTAGGTCAGATTCGTCGATTAAAAGACCCGTCTTTCCATCCTCCACCAGCTCACCGACACCCCCGACCTTGGTGGCTGCAACCGGGCACCCCCCCAGCATCGCCTCAATGATGGTCAGCGGCAGCCCCTCCCAACGTGAAAAGAGGACGAAGACATCGAAGTCCCGCATCAGACATGCCGCTTCCTCACGCGAACCCAGCAGAAAGACACTCTTGTCAATCCTCTTTGCCGTAAGATATGCTTTGCAGCTTGACCTGAGCGGTCCGTCACCGATCATCACAAAAAAAGGCTGTCGTTGGCCCGCATAGCTGTTTTGCCGACTCAATATCCTCTCTGCCACCTGCAACAAAAATATCGGGTCTTTCTGAGGGGCCAGGCGAGCCACCGTTCCTATCACTACGTCTTCCTTGCTAAATCCAAATTCCCCTCGTAGCAAGCCATCATTTTGATCAGGCTCGGGTAGACCGTTATGAATCAAGGTAAACTTTTCGGTGGGAGCAAGCTTTAATGCTTTCCCCTTTATTAAATCTGCTTCCGAAACGCAGATCACTTTTGTGCTAACCGTCCCGGCCAACCTTTCCGCCCAGATGAAAAACAGCCTGGCAACCCAGTTCTGATATGCATGAAGTCCCCAGCCGTGGGCGGTGAAGTAAATAGCAGGGACTCCAGCCAGCCTGGCGGCTAACCTCCCCAGTATACCGGCCTTGGAGCTGTGGCAGTGAACAATATCAAAATTTCCTTTTCTGATTATGGAATAGAGCTTCCACAAGGCTTTGAAATCGTCCAGAGGCGAGATGTCTCTTTTTAGTTCCGGAAGCTCAAAAACCTCTATTGTTTCCGGCAAGCCGCGCAACCAGCCGACTAATTCACCACCAGGCGCGCAAGCCACAGTTATATCAAAAAGACCGGGTTCCAACCCGGCGGCAAGATGATATACTACCTTTTGCGCCCCGCCAATTTCCGATAAGGTTATGATATATAAAATTCTGACCGGTTTCACATAAACACCCTCGGTTTTTTTCCAACTTTATCACATTCCGCCTCAAGAGGGAATACCATGTCCACATTACACGGGAAGGTGATGGTTGTGTAATACTTTGGACCTGAACTATAAAAGCAAAAAGCCCACAAGGGGCTTCTGTTTTCATGGTGGGGATGACTGGTTTCGAACCAGTGGCCTCTTGAATGTGAGTCAAGCGCTCTCCCGCTGAGCTACACCCCCATATTCAATTAATCTCATTTGGAGTGATTACTATTTTATCATATAGAATCGACGATGGCAAGGTATTAAGATATGACCCGAGTACATTCCCAAGCCGTCTCAAAATAAGGGCTTGCCAGGGCTATGATTTGACGATAATAGTGTCTCTCTGGTAGGCAGGTACTAAGTCATAGCAATTCAATCGGGCACACCATTCCATATCGGCAGCTAAACCCATACCAGCCAGTTTTTGGCCGTGTAGGGAGTCGTACAAAGCTTGCAGGGGATTGTGCGCATAGAATTCTCCCAGACGCCAGGCGGCCACAGCAAGATCGGAGCCTGGTAAAACAGTGTTTCCGCCGCTCAGGTTGTATAATTCCATCATAATCAACCCCGCTGCCACCGTGTCTTCCAGTGAAAACTCTCCTCTGGTGCCCGCGCAAATAAACACTATGTCCCGTCCTGTATTTAGAGCTTCTCTAGCCACGGCTCCGGCATTCAACACACTGCCGATTAAAACTTCCCCGCTTCCCACAGCAGCCCTGCGGATGGCCCTGGTCCCGTTAGTGGTGGTAAGAACCACTACCTTGCCTCCCACTTTTTCACGGGTGTATTCAAGAGGGGAGTTCCCAAGATGAAATCCAGGGATCAGGAGGCTTTCCCTTTCACCTCCCAGAATAACATCCGGCCGTTTTTGTACAGTGGATAATGCCTCCACCACAGTTTCTACCGGCACCATCTCCCGGCAACCACAGGCCATTGCTGTAACAATGGTGCTGGTGGCCCTTAGTATATCCAGGGCGATGGCGGTTTGACCTGACAGAGTTTCTTTTTTGATCTCGTCGGCTGTTGGAATTAAATCAATTCTCATATTATTCACCAATCTTCCACAAAAAGTCATTTTCGGGTAGTATAATTAAATCCAAACGGCAGGTAATTGCGATAATGTGTAGAACTATTGCCCAGATAAATTTCAATTTTTCGCAGCCTTATCTTGTAGATAATATACTACTATTAGAAGGAGATATCCAATGGCCAAAACTGTAACCAAGTCAAATATAACAAAAAAGACATCCACTGTTCCTAAACAGACGCAGGAAAGCCCAGTGGAGTGGACCCACCAATTAGCTTTTTGGGGCTTAGCTATCTTACTGTTCCTGCCACCTTATTTCAGGGGACTCTTCTTTCAGCCCGAACAGGAACGGGCTCTAATTTTTGCCGGGGTTGTTTTCTGGTTGGCCTGGCTCTGGAAATGGTCCAAACGTGACAACAACTTTCTCTCACATCCCCTGGACTACTTCACTCTGGCACTGCCGGCTGTTTACCTGGTGTCGGCTTTTCAGGCGGTTGCCTACGGGGTCGCAGTGAACGAAATTGTCAAGACCACCTTATATTTTATTACCTTCTGGCTTGTCTCAAGACTGGTCATCAACGCTAAAGACGTCACCTCCATCCTCCATGCCGTATACTTTAGCGCTATAGGGGTGGCCCTGGCCGGACTGGCCACGGCCACAGGTATAATATTTATAAAAGATGGCTTTCTGGATGGCCGCATCTACTCAACCCTGCAGTACCCCAACGCGTTAGCCGGCTACCTGGCGGCGGTACTATTCATTGGGCTTTACCTCTGGAGGAAACCGGGACTTGAAATACCGGCCGCGTCCGGGAACGGAATGGAAGTAGCCTGGTCGAAAGGGAATTGGAGCCAGTATCTTTACGCAACAGGTAATTTCCTACTGTTTACGGTGCTGCTTGGTACCAGGTCCAACGGTGGCCTGCTGGTTTTCGGAATAGTCCTGTTAATTTTTATTATTGGCCTGCCCAGGGGCAGCAGAATCCCGATGATCATCCATTTTACTCTGTTCAGTCCGCCATCTCTCCTGGCCGCCATCATGTTCTTAAATGCCGCCACCGGTGGACACCAAGGCATCGCCTGGCTGTGGATAGCGGTTGGACTGGCCCTGGTGTGGGCCGGCCAGACTCTTTACCACCTGGCGGAAAGAAAAGGGTTGCTGACCTGGATAGCCACCCATAAAACAGTACTCCTGGCAGCCCTGCTTCTGGTGGTTACAGCAGGTTGTATTTTCACCGGATTTTATATCAACACCCACAGCGACACTGCAAAAAATATTATTGAGGACCTCAGGTTGCGCAATGCTTCCGAACGCTTTTACTTTTTCCAGGACGCTATGAAAATGTTTCAAGAGCGCCCAGTCCTCGGCTGGGGCGGCGGTGGTTGGGAGGCAGCCTACCGCTCCTACCAGAGCTACCTGTATAACTCCAACCAGGTGCACGGTTATTACTTCCAGGTAATGGTGGAAACCGGGGTTCTTGGCATCCTGGTGGTGCTAGGTATTTGGGGCAGCTTCCTCCACCTGACCCACCGGCTTTACCACGGGGCCAAAGACAATGCCCCCCGGCAGATCCTGGTCCTAACCATCACGTCTGCCGCCGTCATGCTCGGACTCCATGCTGTCATTGACTTTGACCTTTCTCTCTCGGCCATTACCCTGGTGCTGTGGATGATGTTCGGACTGACCGTCTCCCCCGCACTGTCCGGCAAAAAGCAAGATGCAAGAAAGGGTAAAAAATATGTACCTGCCAATAACACGGTTTTAGCCGGAGCCTCAGTCGCAGCCCTGGTAATCATGGCTTTTGCAGGTTGTCTGGCCTGGAGCAATTATAAAGCTGCAGAGGCGGGCAAGTCCCTCCAAAAACAAGACGGCAACAAGGCGGTTGCCTATATGGAGGAAGCAATCGCCTACAACCCGGTCAACTACTCGTATTACAGCAATCTATCCCGCATCTACCAGCAGCAGGGAAAAACTGATGAAGCTATCGCCCAGTTAGAACAAGCCATTAATCTGAACCGGTACAATCCTGCCCTTTATACTGATCTGGCCAACCTTTATTTCAATAGTCAAAATTACGATGAAGCCGTCCTAAACGCTGAGCGTTCTATAGCCTTGGCCCCATTTCAAATTCAGTGGTACGAGGTTCTGTCACGAATTTACTTTCTAGGTGGCTATATGGAATTAATTGACGACAAGAAAGACCTGGCCAAAGATAACTTTGTCAAGGCGATTGGGCTGCCAGAGCTGATTAAGAGCCGGGTGAACACCTTAAGTGACCAGGAAAAACGGCTCTGGAAGGATGCTCCTATGTTATCCGCAACACCAGCGATCAGCTTAAACGTAGGTTCTTCCCTGTATTTAATGGGGATGTGGCCGGAAGCCGAAACCTATTTGCAGGCCGCCATGCAGGACGATAATAACAAGGGAGAAGCGGCAGTCTGGCTCAGTGTATTGAAAGACAAGCAGGGCAAGGCCCAGGAAGCAAGAGACTTATTGGAACAAGCCAAGGAATTGTCGCCACAGATTGCTAATGGTTACGAAAGTCTCAAAAATCTTGAGATCCTGGAATAGGTAGAACAAAGCTCAAATCATGAGCAATATAAAAAAAAACTAACCGACCTCAGTAATCCAGGAGCGGTTAGTTTTTATAGAATTTAAGAAGCTCTGTCCTTCATTAAAATCACTTTGACAGTCTGCAACAGGATAGCTAAGTCTCTCGAGAGAGAGTACGACTTGGTATAGAGGAGGTCGTACTTCAGTTTGTTCTCAGGGCTGGTGCTGTATCTTCCGGCAATTTGGGCCAAGCCCGTTATACCGGACTTGACATTCATCCGGTAGGCATATTCGGGTGTATCCTTAATTAGTTCGTTAACAAAAAAAGGTCTTTCCGGGCGGGGTCCGACGATGCTCATATCACCTTTTAAAACGTTTAACAACTGAGGAATTTCATCAATCCTCGTTTCCCTCAAAAAGCGTCCCACCCTGGTAATTCGAGGATCCTTTTCCGTAGCAAGTACAGGGCCGCTTTCCTGTTCGGCATTTACTACCATAGTTCTGAACTTATACAGATAAAAAGGCTTACCTTGCAAAGTCAGGCGTTTTTGCAGATAAAAAACCGGCCCCGGGGTTTCAAGCTTAATGGCTACTGCGGCAAGAATGTTCAGAGGAGCGGTGATTACTATGGCAATCATGGAAAGTACTATATCCATCAACCTTTTTATAATTAGAGATTCCTCGGGTATATTTAAACGGCCAATCGTAAAGACCGGCACATCGTCAACCTGATCAAGCCTAGCCTGGGCCAGCATAATCCCGTATAGGTCAGGTACCAGGAGAACCTTTTTATCCCTGTCAACGCAGGCATAAACTACCTCGACTTTTTGTTCCTGGGAGAGAGATGAACAGACAAAAATTTTATCCGGGTTAACGCTATCCAAACAATCGTTGAATCCCGAGACATCCCCCAGCACCGGCCAATCAGCCAAAGTGCTACAATGATTATCGGCATTATCACCCTTATCATCATATTCCGAAAGACCTGTTTGGAGATCGGTGCCAACTACAAGGCCGGCAACTCTAATAGCCCCGTCTGTAGCAGCCTCTAGCTTTTCAGCCAGCGCTGCCGCCTCATGGCGTTGTCCGACAACAATAACTCTTACAGCCTCTTGGAGCCTTCTTTCCAAATGCCAGGCCGCCCTTCGCCATAGAGCCAGCAAAACTAGTTGAATGAGCGGCGCTGTCAGGAGCACGGTACGGGGAAAAGCAAAACCACGGAATAAAAAGGACAAGGCCATGGCGGCCATCGCCTGGAAGAGGATAACACAGACTAAAGAAGCAAATACTTCTCCCCAGCGCCAGCGGTAACCGCTATATAGTTTGTAAAAATAAAACAGCGATAGGGCGGAGAGAGTAAGCCAGGGCCAGGTATTGAGGTAAGGCGTAAGGTTTTCATCGGGTATAGTCCAGCCGAACTTCATAAAAAAGGCCAGCACGTATCCGAGATGAATCAGAAAGATGTCGACTAGGACAAACAGCAGCTTAAATAATAAGGTTTTGCGATTAAGGATTTGCATTGTAATCTCCCTGGTGATTTCAAAAGCTATATACTCTTTCTATTTCGTCAAATTTGCTGCATTTCCTTTTGCACTATTGCCAATTCAGTGTAATATAAAAACTTTTCAAAATAACCAATCTTTGTCTCCCTTGAAAAAAAGGATTTGCGTTTCGACGATCCAGGTAAGGCAAAGTCAAAAAGATCTCACGATGGTGGATAAAAGCACTTTATGTATCGGATACCTCTGACTGTACAAACAGTACATAATGTATGAACAATTTATTTTAATAACATGAAGAAGTGCAGGAAAGTTGCGTATCCAGTTAGCCAGTTCTCCATCAGACCCACCAAACAGCAATATAATATAAGCTACTTTTATCTAAATCGTTCTCTCCCATCATATATTTATAAGCTGATGAATATGGCTCCTAAAATAATAAAAATAATTCCTGTCCATTTATATCGTGTAATCTTCTCCGATAAAAATTTATAGGAAAGAATAAAGGACCAAATATAAGTGATTGAGGTTAATGGTAATACCGTTGAATAAAGTAAGTACTTTAAAACATATATGTTGATTAGAGCGCTTGAAAAGTAGAGTATTCCACCTAGATAAAACCACGGACTACGAAGTATCAACCAAATGCTAGACAAACCCGTTGCTTTTTTTAAGTAGAATCCACCAAAAGCACCTAGTATAGTCATTAGTAGTAATTGAGTATAGACCAAATAGTCATGCAGCTTCATCCGTCACATCCCCCCCACCAATGAAAACAATGCCTGTAATCATAAAAAATATTCCGATAACCTTCAACCAGCCAATATATTCATGCAACACGAAATACCCGATTAAAAGCGAAAGAATATAGCTAGTACATAGCATAGGATGTAAAACGGAAAAACTACCAAACCGAAAAGCTATTATCATGCAAACAGTACCAACACCATAAAAAAAGAATCCATCACAAAGTAACCATAGATTAGTGCTACCCGACAATTTCCAGAACAGTTGTCCCAACGAAACTAAAACTGAAGAAAACAGGATTAGTATAATACCCTTATAATTTTTTTTAAATGATTTAAAAAATGTGTTCATAGAGCCATCCCCTCAGACTGTCATTGATTCAACTTCTCAATGGATTCAAATACATAATTTTGTTTTGTATGCTGAAGGTGTAAAATTAAAGACACATACTTAATCAAGATTGCAAGTAGTACAAAAATTCCGGTAAAAGAAACAGAAGTAAAAAGCATAATCGTGGTCCAACCTTCAACTACACGGTCAATAACCACATACACATAGACCGTATATCCCAGCATAAATAGAGAGATAGATGCCATTAAAGTCGCCATATATAAGGCCACTTTAGCACCTAAACTCGTAAATAACAGAAGGGAATTAACAGCGAGTTCCATCCTCTCACTGCGTTGCTGCTCGTTACAACCTATCATAGCTTTCAAAATAGGCGTATATTTTAGGTTCACCGTTTGCAGACCACAATTGTAATATATCGCCTTCCTGTACGGGATGGAAGCACTTAAAATATTAATACGATTTATACTTCGCCGAGACAAGATTCGAAATCTCTCCGTATTTAACTGCACGCAGTTTCTCGAATACTTATGAAACAAGCTATAAAAAATTCTTGAAGTAAGCTTCCCTGCTGTGTTAGGTGAAGTACTAACAATGTCATAACCTTTAAGCGACTGTTGGTATACCTTTATCACTTCCTTGAAATTATAATCCACAACCGGCGAATCAAATTCAAATACGAAATCACCAATAGCTAAGTCAACGCCTGCAACCATGGCCGCTTCTAAACCCTGAAAATAGCTTAAATTAACTATTGATATGGTCATCCCTGTTAATTCTTTAGAGATTTTTTTTATTATCTCTACACTACTATCCGACGAATAATCATTAACAAAAATGATTTCAAACTTTTCAAAGGTCTCTCGTAACGTTTCCGCTAACTTACGCAAAAATAATTCTAATTCAGTTTCATGGTTTCTAACATATATAACTGCAGATATAAAGTTTTTCTCTTGATTCAGTTTTCTAACTCTGTCATCCAGTATCATTGTTTCCATTAAAGTACCTCTTCTAAATCATACATCGTATTAATCTTACCTGAAAGCACACTGATAAATGTCGGTGCGCTTGAAAACTGCTTAATTACCGTCGGTCGTGAATCATCGATTTCGGAAGCCATAAGTATCGGTTTCATCGAAAAGAGAGAATCCACATACTCAATTTCAATATCGTCCTGTAAATATTTCTTTACCAGTGCTGACATGTACGGCCAGGCTGACATAGGTTTCCTAGGGCATGTATTGCAGTTACCCAGTTGTTGTGGTGAACATTCCACATCATTATGTTTTTGGCACTCGAAGGTAGGTAATGGCGCAAAAGATGTGGAATGTGGCGTAAATGTTACTGACGTCAAAGAATGTAGTCCAGTCTTGCCAAATGGCATTATTGAGAAGAAAGGCCCATCCATTACCGTAATTCCCACATCTTGGATCCGGTCACTGACCCTGCACAAAATTAGTTCGCATAGCTCATACTTAGTCCGAAAAGGTTCAAATCCCAGTAAAGATATAATCTGGTTTACCGACGAATATGTAGTATTCAACAGAAATCCCGTTAAAAACTTGTAACCTCTTTTTAGATGGACCTCATACAATTTGTCCTGTTTATTAGCGATAATTCTTTCAATTCTTACACCGTAATGAATTTCCACATTTTTCATTTTAGTTAATTCGGCAACAAAATAATCCCTTAAAATTTTTGCATCATATGTATATTCTTCCGTATCAAATACGCCGTCGCACATTCCTGGTTTAAAAAATAGCTCTGGCATAATATCTTCACATTTGATATTAGCATCCATGCAAAATTTACGGAATTGTTTAGCACAGGTCCAGGAGTACTTGGTAGATGTTGCATAAACCTTCCGGAAGTTAAAATGGATACAAAAATTATAGTCCTTATTAAATCGATCAAAATAACGGGAAGATTTTATAGCTGTGGAAAAAGAGCGGGGATAATGGTAACCGTTATGGATCCGGGCTTGATTAATATACGTAGCCCTAGCAAAAGGCCCCTTTTCATATTCCAGTACCAAAACCTTCTCGCCTTTTTTTCCGCAATATTCTGCCGCATACAATCCATACAATCCCGCACCGATGATTATTTTATCGTAAATCACTTCAATCCCTCGTATTTTCGTTTGGATTATACTTGCCGCAAACAACATTAAATAATATCCGTAGTAAATCAGTATTACCCTTGAAAAAACTTATTTTAGTAGGGATCTTCCCCTTAGGCGGATATACTCTCTTTACCGGAATTTCTTTTGTCTTAAATCCAAGCCTTGGAGCCCTTACCGATAAATAGGCCAATAATTCATAAGTATTGAAAATATCTCGAAATGGCTGTACTTCTGGATGTAAAAGATATCGGCGGGAGTATCCGCGAAATCCGTTTGTCGTATCCGTATAACGAAATCCAGCAGCATAAGATATGATGGGGATATGAAGCAGTTTCACTGAAATATGACGTATCCATGGAGTATTGATTGCCTGGCCACCATCTATATAGCGAGACCCTTGGATCATATCATATCCCTCATCGAGAGCTTGAATAAACAAAGGAACTGATTCAACACTATCTTTTCCATTACCATCTACCGTAACAATTCCTTCGTAACCTCTTTCCAAGGACCAGTAATAACCCATCCGCAATTGGGCGCTCAGTTTCCCAGGACCTGTTTTTACCAGAAGAGTATTTACTCCTAATTTCATCAACCACTCCTCTTCCGTCGATCCGTCCGTTGAACCTCCATCGCAAAGAATTACGTCAATCAACTGGTTCCCATTGAATCGTTGAAAACGTTCTAATTGCTGTATAATATTTTTCCCTTCATTAATAACTGGAATGCAAAGGCAATATTTCGTCCTTTTTGGAGCTAATTCCTTGATCTCAAATTTCGGGACCTGTAACTGCATGATCACTTCCCCCTAAAGACATCCGCAATATAGCGGAGTGTTTCCTCAAGGCTTTCAATATTGTTATGTTCATTCCTTTTCATTTCAATGGAAACAAATTTATCAAATCCCCGCTGTTTTAATATCTTAGACAAGACCCTATGTTCATGCCTTCTCTGTATTCGTAATAAATACGGTTCACTGATGTGGATGTGATTTATCCAATCTAGCATGGTTGAAACCTTTTCTATATCCTCACCATTTTCAACAATAGTACCAAAATCCATATTAATTCGAAATCCTTCGATATTTACATCCTGAACCAGCTTAAAAGCTTCGTCTGTCCGATTAATGAAGTTAGTGCCATAAATCATTGGGTTGGCTTCAATACTTACAACCGTCCCATGTTGTAATGCATATTCGCCAATTTCGCGGAAAAATGCAACTGCAATACAGTAATCGCTCTCTCTTTCAATAATTCTATTTTTTGGAGAACCAAAAACCATATTACCGCACCCGACAGTATCAGCAAAATCTACAGCTTTTTTCAAATACTTCATGAGATCCTTTCGTTCCATATCGGAACCAAAAAGTCTTTCATTCCGCCCAAATAGGATTGACTGTAGGCTTGAAATAACAAAACCATATTTCTGCTTTAAACTATCTGCAATTCGTCGTGCTATCTCTTTATGTTCATAAGGTTTTTTTTCAATCAGGCGGGTAGGTGCAATTTCAAGGCCCGCAAACCCATATTTTATCATCAAATCGTATACTATATTATCCTCTATATTTAACCACGCAATATTTGATACTGAAAGTTTCATTCTATTTTCCACCGGCAACAAATAGTTTAATATCCTCTAAAATAAACTGCTTATTAAAAATATAGCCGTTCTCTCCTCCAAACATTCTTGCATGGATCGTCTTGATATCATAACATACTGGTTCCTTACCTGGAAAAATATTTTCAAAAGGCTTCCCATAAGCAAAGGCATATACCTCCGCAGCTGATACAGGTTCTGTAGTAATATTCAATAGTTTTAATCCATTCGCAAGGGCTGTTTCAATATGATTCCACAGATACTTTAAATTGTAGAACGGGTATTCATTTCTCGAATCTGTAAAGGCAAGAGAGTTGAACTTATTATTCATAAAGTATGTTTTTAGTGTTTCTCTTTGCATGTCTGAAAGTTGGTTAACCTTATAGAACCCATTTAACTGATAGGTATAGTACTCCTCTAAATCCAATTCTTTTTCTTGCAATAGTTCTTTAAATTTCTCCTCTTTAATCATCGTTGGGATCATATTTATCATATCAAAAATAAAATTTTTTTTCATTTTGCTTCCATACAAAGCTGGAAGGCGGATAATTAAAGAATCAAGCATAAATTCCTCTACCCATTTTTCAAGCAACCTACGATGTAAACCATAAGGATGTTGCCCATCCTCCTCAATTTCTGTAGTTTCATCCACTCCCTGTGATCTTTTGTAGACGTCAATAGTTGAAATAAGGATAAATTTTTTGGCCTTAATCTTTTTTATATTCCTTATAGCATTATCAATGTATTTCCGATCCTTTTCAGGTTGATGATTCGCCAGGTATTTCTCGGCAGGCACTCCAGCATAAACCACCAAATCAAATGACTTTCCATAACTATCTTGTATATTCTTAGAATTATAAAAGGCATCAAAAGGTGTCTGCTGACAAAGATTTGAACCAACAAAGCCTGTATAACCAATGAGTGCTTTCATAATAACCTCCTTTTTTCCAAAGTGTTATGGAGTATAGAAAATTATTTATCAAATTCAACAAAACATGGATACCCTTTGATTGAGTCAACTTTCTCATCTTCATAATAAACCAGTATCCATTGAGAAGGTTCCATCTCAATTTTAACAATATTTCTTTTATCATTACCTAGAAATAATATAGATTTAGATGCTTCTATTAATTTATGGTTAGTATAAGTATCTTTAAATAAAACCGAGTTGCCCGAAATACTAATTCCATTTTTCCAATTGGCATCAGATAAGTTGGCCGGCATTGTTTTACCGAATAACCATTGGTTCTGCGAGATTACTATTGAAACAAAAAACATTAAAGATGTAGCGATTATAATTACCTTTGTTTTGATATTTACGCTTTCTAAAATGCAGTTCACCATAACCCCCACTATCGCAAAACCAAAAATGCAAAAGGGGACATGCCATAAAACATAATTAATATGCACATGTATATACGAGTGCGCTTTAGCTAAAATAAACCATGATAATGGTGCTAAAATTGAAAACCACGTTGATATAACTAGAGCAATGAACTGATTCCTCCATTTTTTTACAGAAGGAATGTAGTTTTCCGATACCAGGCTAAGTGATGAGAAGAACATAAATACAAATATTATTTCTTGGTAGCTAATTTTTAAAAAATTGTTAGAAACATAAAATAAAGACGATAAATCAATAAAATAGCCTTTATTCATCACCCAGTCATATTGTAACCCACCATAAAAATAACGATCTAATACAGTGGTTACCGGCGCAACAAGACTCTCCTTATTAAAATCCGAAATATTTAGTAATGTCGGGTCAGCGAATGTTCTTCTGATTATAGTTAATTTCAATGTTTGAAAAACCATATTTAAATCACTAAATAATGAATAGAGCATAATAGCATGAATAATTATTGCAATTATGAAACCGAGTAATCCTGCGATACTAATAAGACCAAATCTAACAAATAAGTCTCTCTTTAACCATCTACGAGAGATAGCGTAGTATATATAAGGTATCATCATAGCTATAAGAATAGTGGAAATAAATTCATATCCACACATTGATTTTATCATAACGGCAACAGCAGTCGATATAAATGCAAATATCATCGGAAAATTTTTTTTATAATCTGCATATTCCAGAATTAAGATACTTACAAGCATTGGTAAAAACCAGGTCCATGAGACCCAATAGAGATTTTTCCCAAAGATTGTCAACCACGGAGAAAAGATAGTTGAAATAAGTAAAACAATACCTATAAATACATTAAATTCTTTAGTTAGCCAAGTAACTATCAATGTTAAAATCAAGGCTAGCAAAAACGAATTTAAATCATAAAAAAAATGAAGCTTAAATTTTTCTGTTACCGGAATAATCTTATCAAATGTACTAAATACAAAGCCTTGTAAACCAACCTGAGATGTATATGGATTTAACTTTTTATTGGCACTTTTATTATTTAAATATGTATTTCTATAATCTAACCAGGCCATCCGTAAATCTTTTTCATCAGAGTACCATCCAAGACCATAAGATCTCATTATGCCATTTTCTCTAGCGTCAAGTATTTTTCCTAAGACCAAACTTTCAGAATCAAGTTGATTATTGTTAAACCAGTTTGATTCTGCAACGTGAAAAAAATTCATTCTAAAACTTACAAACAGTACTAATAAGCATGTTAAGAAGAAGAATATATTTACTGTTTTCTTGTTTATATAAAAGGACATTGCAAGCATCCCCTTAAAGGAGTTTGATATTTAAATGTAAGCAAAAACAGTCCCTGTAACAATGGGATTATTACTGCCTTGCTATTCTCTTGATAATTCTTTTAGCAGCGGATAATCGCTTCCATAACCCAGAACTTCGCAATTTATTCACACTACTTTTGATTTGATGGTTGGCCGACAACAACTGCTCATAAAAATAGCACCGGGCCGCCCAGTTTTGCTCGGCCTCCCAATCTTTTCTGGTATATTCACAGTAAATGGTTTGGTAATCATCTATTAGGTTGGGGAGCATACATATAGCCCCGGCCACTTGACTACGCCTTTCCTCCCCTTCCCCCACTTTAAACTTAACAAATTCATCTTCCAATTTCTTGATCATAGACTTCTTGGAAAAGGCTCCAAGAATTTTTTGGCGACAATTATTGCTCATCAACTTATGTCGGTCCTTGTTCGAGAGAATTTCCCTTATAGCGTTGACATAAAGAATGACCTCATCTTTATTATAGGTTTTAGAATTAAAATCGGCCTCCTCATTCTGGCAAAGTGGAACAGTGATACCCACCGCCTTATCAATTAGTTCTCTCTGACCGCCCACATCGGAGCTGACTACCGGCACACCCATCGACAGCGATTCATAGGTGGTGAGTGCCAACCCCTCTTTTATGGAGCAGATTAAGGTCAGGTCGCTGTCTCTATAAAAACTAACCATATCCTGGCGCTGTCCAAAAAAGAAAACGGATCCAGTCACTCCATCTTTGTGGGCTTTTAATTTTAATTCATCTAATTCAGGTCCATCCCCAACCACAAAAAAGCGTATGTTTTCGATGTACAGGCATAACTCTTTTGCTATCTCGAGCATCAGAAATGGCCTTTTCTGAGGATGTATGCGGCAAGGAAATAAAACCACTGGATCATCAGCTGCTACACCTGCTTCAGTCCGTATTAACCCCCTGACCGCTTTGTCTGGACTGAATTCGTTTTCATCCACATTTATATAAACTACTTCAATATCCTCTGGCCGGCGGCCAAATTCATTGACCAGTACATTCTTAAGATGGTTTGAACATACATAAGTCCTATCCAGAACATCACCCATAGCTCCGGTAGTTCTCGCATAACCTCCGGCCCGCCAATACCATTCTTCCATGTGGACGTAATCTAAAATGGGTAGATTAGGAAATTCTTTTCTCAACCAGGGTACTAGATAGTAACCATAATAACTATTTGAAACAAAAATAACGTCAACATCCCTGGATTTGATAAAATAATGTATGAATGCGCTCCAATTCTTCATATGTAAAAAAGTGGTCAGGTCAAAAATGTCGGTAGCGTATTGTTCGAATTTCTGCCGCCAGGCTGAATCACCTGCCACTGTCGTTATAATCGAAACCTCAAACTTTTTTTTGTCAATACGGGAAACAACATCCAAGTTGAACGTGTCCGCACCGCCCATGGTCAACCAGGGTAAAATCATTAGCACCTTGCATTTTTCGTTACCTAATACAGGCTTACGGTTCCATTCCCATTTAAATGGTTTAGCAAAATGATTACGGTCTTGGCAGGGATATTCTATAGCCACAAGATTGTCATCAACATCCATTGCAACCTCGTTAATCAGTCTCATCGCGCTGGTATGTTTCTGATGGTCTTTATTAACTAGTCTGAATACCCCTGAATCCACTCTTCTATACCAAGAGCCATAATAGCCTAGATGAACGGGAATATAATTAGACCTTAAAAATTTAAGCCAAAGATGCCAATCCTCATAAGCATGCGTTTCAGATTCGTCGTAAAATCCGACCGATATTAAGGCAGCCTTCCTCATTGCTGCAACCTCAACCAAAAAATTTTCTTCTTTTAATTGTTTTGTGTTAAAAGGTTTCTTCCAGAGGTAATTTAAACTGCCAAATCCGATAGAATCAGCATAACACCAACCTGCCTGTTTGTTAGTCAACAGTGCAAAGTATGTACATTCAAGATATGTGGGGTCAATTAAGTCATCTGCATCTAATGAAATAATGATATCTGTCGAAGATTTGCTGATTGCATAATTCCTGGCGGATGATGGACCACCATTTTCCTTGTGATAAATTTTTACCCTACTGTCATGTTCTATCAAATTATCAAGCAGTTCAATATCATCTTGATTTGTAGATCCATCGTCTACGATTATCCACTCAAAATAGGGAAATGTCTGGTTAAATACGGAATTCGCAGTTTCCATCAGGTAGCGGCCTGCATTATAAAATGGGGTAACAATGGTTACCAGGGGAGTACCTTCGTTAATTAGGTTCCTTTTCAGTAAAATCCCACCCGGGCGAAGGTTGAAGTCAAATTCCATCTTAAGATTACTCCTTATATCCTCAAGTTTTCCTTCTATTCCTTAATTTTAGCTTGTAGTTCAGCAATTTTTCTTTCTTTTGTTTCAACGGTTTTCTGCCAATTCATGACCTGTTCCTCCAGCCATCTGTTCCCTGTAACCAGTTCTTCACTCCAGGATTTTAATTCTTTAATAATTTGTTCTTTTTCTGCTGCTGTTGCTTGCCAGCTTTTTACTTGGTGTTCCAGCCACTGCTTGGTTTCGGCTAAACTATGATTCCATTCTTTTAGCTCGATAATCTCTTTATCTTTTTGATCAACAGTTTCCATCCAACTTTTAACCTGGGACTTTAACCACTGCTCTCCTTTGGTTAATTCTCCAATCCATCTCTGCAATTCAATGACCATTTTCTCTTTTTCTTCAGAGGTTTGCTGCCAGCTAGCAACCTGGGATTCAAGCCATTTAACCGTATCCTTAGATTCCTTGTTACTCTTTTTCAGTTCAATTGTAGTGGAACTCAGCCACTTTAAACGTGACATTTCTGAGAACTCCAGTATGTCCTGCATCCCATTAGTCCTCAAGTTTTTATTCTCTGCTGTCAACCACAGCGCATATGTTGCCTGACTGGCCATATCCAGGACCTGGCTTGCCTCTTTTAAGCCAAAAGTAAGTGGCTCTTCAACATCTCCCAACCAATTTTCCCATGGGACCTCAAAAGCCCGGGTAGCCTCGTAAATAGCCTTTTTCCACCAAACTCTTGCTTCAAGTATGTGACCATCCGCAAGAGACAAAGTCCCCAACTGTAGAGCCGCGCTTACTGCTTTGGTTGCAAGCGTAGGTGAAAAGTATAAGTAATCCAGTTCGAGGCATCTTTTTAAGGTATCGGCTGCTTCGGTTCGGCGGCTACTTTTAAGATAAAGTTGGGCTAGCAGATATAAACATGAGATGGACCATCTAACTTGCATCGGCGTCACCGGTTTTAAGCTGGTATACTCATAAATTTTTTCTATTATCTCTTCTAGGTGCTCAGCTTGCGGGGTCGTGGTTTCCAGTATACGGTACCCCAGAATACAAAGGGCTGCACCCCGGTCGGCACTGTCAAAAGGAGCCTGGGCTAGTATTCTTTGACCAATAAGTTCTATTAACTCTCTGGATTGCGCCCGCCATCCTAATGACACCAGAGCGTGCTGGATCCACGGGTATTCATATACTTTCTCATAGTGGTGGGGATGGTTTTTAGGGTAATGTTCTCTCTGCCACAAGACCGTTTCAACATAAGGTTTCTCTCTGGTTACCGGATCCTTCATAGCTACAACAATATACCACTCAGCTTCACAACCGTCGGAGCTATCACTGTAAGCAAATAACCTCCTAGGTTGATCCGCTAGTTTGAGGCCGCCCCCGGCAGTCTGGCCATAGACCTGCTCCAAAAAGAAATATTTTTTTACTAGTTCTAGAATCTTGTCAAGATTAAATACATGCATGTGGTAAGGGTTGGGATCGCAACCATGTTCGTCTATCCACTCATTGGGCACAGATAAGATCATTCTCCCCCCAGGACGGAGGATTTCCAGTGCCCGCTTTAAGAACAGATCCGGCTCTTCTAGATGCTCAATTGTTTCCATGGAAATGATAAGGTCCACACTGTTATCGGTAAAACGTTCGAGCTTTTGAGCGTCACCTTCTTCAAAACTGAGTCCTTGCCGGCCGGGAAGATAATTAGCAGAGGCATACTCGAATGCTGAGGCCGATACATCCAAACCAATAACTTTTTGGGCATTCGAACCGTCCCATAAAACCGCTGAGCCGTACCCCATACCGCAAGCGACATCGAGTACGATATCGTGAGGGCGTATATACCGCAAGGCTGCTGTATAGCGGGCTATATGAGCATCAGCACGCCGGCCAGTTTCTCGTAGCATGTCCATATGAAGATCTCGTTCCTTAGCTAAATCTTGGAGAGAATACCTCTCTACTGCTGCCCCCGGCAGCTTTTCAAAGACCAATAATATGCTGCCTGTTTCATTTTCCAACTGCTCATAACCAACCTGCCTTAGGAGCAGGGTATGTTTACGAAAACCAGCTTGAAAAAACTGGCTCTCCCACCAATCCCTCTTTTCTACCGTCAGGTGCCAGCGGTTATCTCTGTCGTTCTGCGTAGAAACCGTACAGAATACAAAGCGCCGGGTGACACGGTATAATTCCAGTAGCGACTTGGCAATATCTTCCTTTTGCAGGTGCTCCAGCACATCTGTACACACCACTGTATCAAAGGAACAATCCGGCCAGGGGATGTTAAGAATAGAGCCGGATTTGAAATAATTTTCATTAATCCGCCTGCTGTAGCCTATAACGTAGTCAGAAATATCCATACCGTAAGCCTGGATACCTCTAACCGAGAGCTCTCGAACCAGCACACCCATCCCACAGCCAGCATCAAGCAGGGTTCCGGCCCCACACATCTTAATAATAACACCAGCCAGGTTTTCCACGTTATCATAAGAAGTCTGTCCATAACGACCCGGCTCTTTCCAATAACTGTTATAATCCGCTTGATAGTCCTTCATAAAACAAAACCTTTCTTTTCTAGCAAATTGTCTCTTTGCTCAGAAATAATTGCCTTCATCTGCAGGTCAAAGATACCTCCAAAAAAATATTCCTGCTGCCTCATGTTAACCTGAAAATGGGCAGCCTCGTCAATCCAATGCAGCATGCGCTGCTGGCGGTAGTACTGGTCGTCTTCCCTGCTGACAAAGGCCTGGACCTCATACAGGTCGGCCCCAAGGCAGCATATAAATTTGAAGTCGGCCACCAAAATGGTCCCGGCTGCCACATCTTCCGTCCAAAAAGGCTTACCCCCAGCTCTACCGCTCCAGATTGCAATATCTTGATTAAGTGATCCCCATGAGCATATTTTAATTCCAGTTTTGTTCCTGATTCTAAGACCAATATTCAAGTTGCTGCAGCTTTTAATGGTCTTGCACTTAATTCGGATTTTAACTTCGTCTCCGGGATAAAAAATACTGCATGTTTCTCCTGCGGCATCTGCTACTTTTATATCGAGTATCACCGCGTCCTTGTCTCCAAAGGCAAGGTCCTCATTTTCGAGGTTATTTAGACACACCTTATCGCTCCCGCTCATTTCAACCGCTACGTTGTTCTCTTGAACTGTGGTAGGCGTACCCAAAAGCCGCTGGTAATAAGCGGACTCTTCCTTATGCATGCGGCGGCGGTATTCCAGAACTACCTCGGCCGAAGGTCCTTCTTTAACAATTTGACCACCTTCCAGCAATATCGCCCTGGAAGTAAGCGTGCGAACCAACTCTATATCATGAGTGACAAAAAGAAGGGTGGTTCCTTTTTCAGCCAGGGTCTTCATCCTTGAGAAGCAGCGTTTTTGGAAGAGTATATCACCAACCGCCAGCGCCTCATCAATGATCAATATTTCCGGGTCAACGCAGGCTTGCACGGCAAAGGCCAGCCGTACAATCATCCCGCTGGAATAAGTCTTCACAGGTTGGTCGATGAAATCACCTATATCAGCAAAAGCCTGAATTTCTTCAAAACGCTCTTCCATCTCTCTGTGAGAAATCCCCAGGATGTTTCCGTTAATAAAGACATTCTCTCGGCCGGTATACTCAGGATCGAACCCGCTGCCAAGCTCAAGCAGGGCAGCAACCCGGCCATGTACGGAGATACTGCCTGTAGTGGGTGTAAGAATCCCTGCGATAATTTGGAGCAAGGTGCTTTTGCCGCTACCGTTCCTGCCAATAATACCGACTGTTTCGCCCTTGTTGACTTCAAAGGAAATATTCTGTAGTGCCCAGAATTCACGGTAGTACTTTTTGTACCCTCTGAGGATCATTTGCTTCAACCTGTCTTTGGAATTATCATAAATTTGGTAGCTTTTGCTGATGTTATCAACTACAATAGCCTGTTTAAAGGACATCGGCAAACCCCTTTCTTGTCTTCATAAACCACCAGTATCCCAGTTGTAAAATTAACAACGAAGCTGCCAGGTAGATACACCAAATGCGCCAGTCCGGCTGTAGTCCCCAAACTACCACCCTGCGGGCATCTTCGACAAATCCGGTTAGCGGGTTGGCATAAAGATATGGCTTCAGTTCCACCGGCACAGCGGAAATCGGATAAAAGATAGGGGTTAAAAAATACAAGGCCTGCACAATAATACTTACAGAATGCTCGAGGTCACGTAGAAAAACGCCGAGGGAAGACAAAATGTAGGACAAGCCTAATGAGGAGAATATAAGTGGGATAATTACAATCGGTAAATAAATTACAGTAACTGGAACTTCATGAAAAAAAATCATCTGCCCTGCAAGTAGAATGCATACGCCAACCAAAAAATTGATCAATGCCCCAATTAAAAGGCTAACCGGTAGAATTTGTAGGGGGAAAACCACTTTTTTAACGTAATTTGAGTTAATGACGATCAATCCAGATGACCTTGTTATGCATTCGCTAAAAATACCAAAGATGAGCATTCCGCAAAAGAGAGTAATGGCAAATTCCTGTTTACTGTCGGTTACGGCAAAGTCCCATTTTGCTTTAAATATAACACTAAATACAAAGGTATAAATGCCCAGCATTAAAAGAGGTGTAATAAAAGACCAGAAAAATCCCAGGTATGAGCCTTTGTATTTGTTGATTAATTCACGCCGCGTAAACTGCCATAATAGCTCTCGGTTACTAATAACAACTTTTAGTAAGTGTAATGGATTGAAGTAAGTCTCCCTAAGCATTAGAATAACCTCATTTATGTTTAATTATCAATCACAGAATAAAATCTTGTCGATTGCTTCGCGCACGGCCCCATAACCGCCATTTGATACAAGCTGGCAGGTTACGACTTCTTTCAGTTTATTATTGGCATCACCGACCGCAAAAGATAAACCAACCCGGGTACATACTTCAATATCGTTAACATCGTCCCCTATATAGGCGATACTCCTAAAATCAATAGCCCTTTCCGCAGAGTACTTGCGGAGAAAAGCCAACTTGTCGTGTATCGGCTGGTACAACCTTACACCTAATTCATCAGCTCGTATCTTACTTACGGGGGAGGCACGGCCGGAAAGCCATATCACCTTGATGCCGGCACGTATAGCCAGCTCAATTCCCATACCATCCCTGACATTAAAAGCCTTGGCTTCTGTACCGTCGCTGCGCAGAATCACACGCCCATCGGTTAAGGTGCCATCAACATCAATGACTACCAGCCGGATCTGTGACACCAGGCTTTTGTTCATATTAATAACACCTTCTTGCATGCCTCCAGTAACTCTTCGGGAGTGTCTATACCAAAACTCTCGAAACTAGTCCTCATTATGCGGACAGGTATGCCATTTTCCAACCAACGCAACTGTTCAAGCTTTTCATGCCGTTCCAGCAGCCCTTCGCCTAATAAAGAATACCTGGCCAGAGATATATTGTTGTAAATATAAAGACCGAGATGTTTTAATACAACGCCAGGCTGATACCCTTCCCTAAAATAAGGTAGTGGACTGCGTGAAAAATACAGCGCTACACCGTCTGCCGTCGTAACGGCTTTAACCACATTAGGGTTCAACCAGTCCTCTTTGGTACACCGTGTTGACGCAACCGTGCCAACCTGCAGATCTGCATACGACGACCAGATCCAGTCGACTACCTGGTTTAACAACCCTACCGGTATAAATGGCTCGTCTCCCTGAATGTTTATGTAGAAGTCATATGAAAACCGTTCTGCAATTTCTGTACAGCGACATGTACCGGAGAGATGTGTAGAGTCGGTCATCTCTACACGCCCTTGAAACTTCCCGCAGTGCACTGCTATCTCCCGGGAATCAGTAGCAATAATAACCTCATCAATCTTTGATTGGATCGCCTGTTCCCAAACCCTCTGGATCATACTCTTGCCACCTATATCAGCCAGGGCTTTACGTGGAAGACGGCTTGAATTTAAACGTACTGGTATAATACCTAAAATAGAGGGCTTCACGATTTTATCCCTGCCTCTAACAATTGATGCATATGGATACTTCCGGTTAATTCCCCGACTTCATTCAGCACCGGCAGAATGGTTACTTTCCGCTGTTCCATTTGCTGCAGGGCGTTTATGGCCAGGCTTGTATCTATAATTGACAAAGGGTTCCTGGTCATGACATCTTCAACGGTTAAATCCCAAATGTCACGATACCTAACCGCTAACCGTCTGACATCCCCATCCGTTAGAATACCAACTAGCTTTCCCTGCGGTACGCCACCAGATAAAACGAAAACGGCTCCCTGCCCTTTTTCAGACATTATAAACAAAGCATTACTTACTTTTTCACTTATACTGACAAGCGGGACAGCTTCTCCTGTTTTCATCAGGTCACGCACCTTGAACAGCAACCTGCGACCAAGAGCTCCGCAGGGGTGAAAGCGAGCAAATTCTCTGAATCCAAAATGCCGTGTGACTGCGCAAGCCAAGGCTATAGCATCGCCCAGAGCCATCATAGCAACTGATGACACGGTGGGAGCAGGCCCAACATTATTAGTGCCACTCCCAACTGGTGGCATTAAAATGACGGTGTCAGCCAACCCTGCCAGACGGGAATCTGCACTGAAAGTGATCAGAAGTACCGGAACCTCCAGGTCACGGACAGCGGGAATAATAGTAATAATTTCGTCGGACTCACCACTTTCGGATAGAACAAGCAAAATGTCCCGGCCAGTAACCATACCCAGGTCGCCGTGGCCTGCTTCAGCCGGGTGAAGATAAAAGCTAGGGGTTCCCGTGCTGGCCAGCGTTGCGGCTAGTTTTCTGGCAATAAGGCCTGATTTTCCAATTCCCGTAAGTGCGACGTGGCCGCGGCAGGCAAGAATCATCTTTACAGCTTCGTTTACCTGTTGCGGTACATTATCCGAGCATTTAAGCAGGTATTCACCGGCCAAGCGGATATGTCTGCCAATCTGTTCCCTGTAGTCTTCGTTTGTTTCTATCTTTTGCTTAATCGTCACTTGTGATTGCTCTCCTTATTCTAGTGACCTTTTGAAGCAGGTTATCTAACCGGCCCAACGGGAGCATATTATCACCGTCACACAAGGCTTGCTCCGGACATGGATGAGTCTCCACAAAAACGCCGTCAACACCCCAGGCAGCAGTAGCTCTAACGAAGGCCTCGACATATTTACTTTCCCCCCCGGAATACGCACCATGTAAACCGGGCAACTGTACACTGTGGCTGGCATCGAAAATAACTTTGTCTGCCCACTCCTTCAAGATCGTAAGCGAACGAAAATCAACCACCAGGTTGTTGTAGCCGAACATACTACCACGCTCAGTAACCCATACTTCTGCTGCACCGGACTGCTTGGCCTTGCTGATGGCATTCTTCATATCCCAAGGGGCCATAAACTGACCTTTTTTTATATTGACTATTTTTCCTACAGCGCCCGCCCCAACCAGCAAGTCGGTTTGTCGGCATAAAAGGGCAGGAATCTGTATAACATCCACAACCTGGGCTACAAACTCGACCTGATTAGCTTCATGGACATCTGTGGTCAACATTACACCCAACTCATTTTTAACCTTTGCCAACTCATGTAACCCAGCTTCCAGGCCCGGCCCTCGATAACTGTCAAGGCTTGACCTGTTGGCCTTGTCAAAAGAAGCTTTAAAAATGAAAGCAAAACCATTTTTCTGCGCCGCCGCTGCGATTTCCTTTGCAACTGCTACTAAATCGGTGTCCCCAATTACGCACGGTCCCGCTATTAATACAGGGTTCAGCATCTTTTCCACCAACCCATTTTTATATAATTACCTGATGCTGTAAGCATTTGCTCTGATTTCATAACTTTAAGATCCTCTGGGCTATTTTCTTGGCAAACAACGTAATTTTACCATGCTCTGTTTCTGTCTGAAGTGCCATTCTTAGAAACTCCTTACCAATATTTAATCTGGCAGACTTGGAGGGATTGTTAAGAATCTCGTTAATCTTTTCAACCATCTGGTCCAGCCTGAATAATGACTCAACACGAAACCTGCAGTTATCTTTGAAGGTTTCTATTTCCTCCGGATTATCCAAAAGCCTGGCCAGGATTTCAACATAACTGTCCAGTTCGCACGAGTTTTGCGGTATCAAAAACCCACATTCCGGTGTAACTAATTCTTTCTGCCCCCCCACTGCAGCCCCGACTGGAACTGTTCTGGTAGCCATTGCTTCATAGAGAGCAAGAGAAATCCCTTCCATGTGCGAAGGCATAAAAAAGATATCAGCAACCTGGTAAAAATTAAGCATATCTTCAGCCGGTACCTCACCAATAAAACGAACCAGGCCGTTCAGTCTTCTGTGCCTTGCAAGCCTTTTTAGTCTGGGAAGTAGCGGCCCGTCACCTACTATTAAGAATACAAAAGAAACTTTCGTCTTCGCCTGCAACATGCTTATTATCTTAAGAGCCAGTTCAGGTCTTTTTTGGGGCACCATCCTGCCCGCTAACAATATCACTACCTGGCTATCCGTTATATTCATGTTCTTTCTCATTGTTGTGCGGAGGTTTCTGTCTTCTCGCCAGAAATCAGTGTCCACATTAATATAACAGACCTCTATATGTTCCGGAACAGCGCCTCTTAACTGCATCCAATTTTTCAAGTGGTTACTGGCAACAATATTTTTTCCTAAATAATTGTCAATTGCCGCTGCCATACGAGGATGGCCCCCACAGCGCCAGTAATCCTCTTCCATGTGGCTGTACGCAAAAAAATCTACATCCGGAAGGTTTTCTTTCAACCAGGGTACTGCCTGAAACCCCAGGTAACTGTTGGAAATCAAGACTTTATTGATCTTACGTGAATTAATGATATATCTAATCATTGATGGGTAATCGGTGATGTCCTGTGATATATTGGCCAGGTTGAAAATATCGGGAGTAATCCTGGCAAACTCCGGCAACCAAGCATGCTTCGAGGGCAGTGTTGTGATAAACGTGATTCGGTAACCATACTTCTCGCCCAATACCCTGGCTAAGTCAAGGTTGAATTTATCCGCCCCCCCCATACTAAACCAGGGAATAATTAACAAAAGGTTCTTTTGATCGGGCATACTACTTTCCAAGTTGTTACCGGTTGTAAGCAATTGCCGGAAATCATCATATGGGTCTTTTAACCCTCCAGTTAGCGACCTATGTTTATGTCTAATTATGGGAGGGTATTTCCAGAGAATTTCAAGGTGGTAAATCAACCTCCTTAACAGTGTCAAACGGTTGACACGACTTTTAGCATGTCTGCGATACCATATTAAAAATTCAGGGATAGTATAGCCCATGCAGCCCTGTCTAAATAAACGCAACCACAATTCCCAATCCTCGTGGATGCTGTTTTCCGGATACCCCCCTGCTTCCAGCAACTCATTTTTACGGATAAGTGCCGTACAGACAGTCCGGTTACGAAAATAAAAGGGTGCGATTTTTTCAAAACCCCTGCGCCAGAGATAGCATTGATGGCCAAAGCCAACTATCCAGGAATTAACGAAAGTACATTCTGGATGAAGTTCAAGCACTAGTACGCACTTTTCAATAAATGTCGGTTCAATCAAATCATCTGCATCAAGGATAAGTATGTATCGGCCTTTGGCTTCCCTCACCGCAATATTACGGGCGGCTGCAGGGCCTTTCGTTTCCGTACACCACAGAAGGCGGACACGCGGCTCAGACTCGCCAAGGTGCTCAATAATCTGTCGATGGGCCCCGTCCGAGGCATCGTCGACAATTAACCATTCCCAAGCGCCAAAGCTTTGACTCAAAATAGATTGATACGTCTGCCCAATATATTCCCCGTGGTCCTTATAAGCTGTAATAATTGTTACGACCGGGATGGTAAGTGGTTCATCAAATTTATGTCTATACCATGATGAATTCAAGGGGAGATCAGCGTAATTGGGGTAACGTTCACTTATCCTCATAGACATGTCTCCTTAGAAGCTGCACAACAAAGTTATAACTTCTTCATAATCTGACAAAACTCCTTTTTACTTGTATGTATATATTAATAGCCTAACTATATCTGGAAAATACTTTTATAAAAACTAAAAACTGGTGTTACAAAGTCCCTTTTGGAGACATATTATTAAGACTCAAGGTTCATCTAAGTAAATAAGCCAAAAATAAATAACTGTTTCCAGATGGTTTAGCATTATTTGAGCCAATTAAAGAGTTTTTTTATTTTATATATAAGCAATTTAAGCGACAGTACCCGCCCCGCTGTTAAAAAGAATAAGGCATGATACTTGCCGCTTAAATCGCAAGGCAAATAAATTGATGGATTACTGAAGACCTAATCATGACTGCTACTTTCTATGCTCCAAGAAACGAATATATATGCTCATCAACATTTGGACACACATTTCAAGAATGTTCTTAGTTTAATTAAGTAGAAGTCCAAAGTCACAATCATCTTTTTTAAGCCTTCTCAAAATCCCCCTTGCCCGCCCCGCAAACCGGGCAGACCCAGTCTTCCGGCAGGTCTGCAAAGGCCGTTCCCGGCGCTATGCCGCCGTCCGGATCGCCAAGTTCCGGGTCGTAGGTGTAGCCGCAGACGGAACAGACGTATTTCTCCGATACACGCTTTGGTTCCTTTAGCGCACTATAAGTAGGGGCGGTTTTGGGGACACTCCCTCTTTTGATTTCATGGTAGTAGGCATAGGTCATCGGGGTACCTTCTTGTAAGACCTCCGCACCTATCACCTTGCCGATAAAGATGGTGTGGGTTCCGGCGTCAACTTCCTGCAGTACTTCCGCTTCCATGTAGGACAAGGTGTAATCCGTCACATAGGGGACACCGTTTGGAGTCAGTTTGTAATTGATCCCTTCAAACTTGTCCACATCCCGTCCGGATTTAAAGCCAAACTGGCCGATCAGGGACAAAGGCGCGTCCTGCCCGACGACTGAGACTGCAAATGTCCTGCTGTCCTTGATATACTCATGGGTCAGGTTATTTTTGTTGATACTGACGGTAATGGTGATCGGATCATAGGCTATCTGAATGGCTGTATTAGCAATCTGACCATTGATCCGGTCACCTTTTTTCGAGGTGATCACATGCACACCGTAGGTTAATTTAAATAGAGCTTTTTCATTCATTCGACATAACTCCTTTGCAATAAATTTTTCTTTAATTACAGCAATTACAGCATTGCACCGAGCTTTCTACCTGCTTCCCGGACTGCTTCGAGTTCGCTTTCATCCGGGTTGTACACAATATTAATAAGCTCTTCAGGCGTTTCCCAGCCCATTTCTTTGATTACCGCCGCTACTTCCTTGGCTCCCTGACCGCCCCAGCCGTAGGAGCCGAAGGCAAAGCCCAGTTTTCTCCTGGGTCTCAAGCCTTTCAGGTAGGTCATAAAAGCGCCGACTGAAGGCAGCATGCCGTTGTTCAACGTGGGTGAGCCGATGAACACAGCACGGGAATGCAGCACGTCGGGGACAATCTGGGAGATGTGGTTGGTCTGCAGGCAGCGCACTGAGACAGGTACCCCGGCGCTCTCCAGGCCGTCCTGCAAAGCAAGCGCCATTTTCTGCGTGGAACCCCACATGGTGTCATACACAATCAGGGCCCTGCGCGGCGCTTCGTTGTTGGCCCACCGGCGATAAGCCGGTAGCAGCTGCGGGATGTAGCTGCGCCAGATCACCCCGTGGCTGGGAGCGATCATCTCCAGCGGCAGCTGGCCCACGATGTCCAGGGCCTTGTTCACCTGGTCGCCGTAGGGATAGACAATATTGGCGTAATAACTGCCGGCTTCTTCAATAGCAATGTCCCAACCGATTTCATCGTCAAAACGCGCGGCGCTGGCGATGTGCTGGCCAAAGGCGTCGTTCGGCAACAAAACCTTCTCTTCAGGGATATAGGTGACCATGTTGTCAGGCCAGTGCACCATTGGCGTATGCACGAACTTCAAGGTGCGCTTCCCGATTGTTAGTTCGTCGCCGGAGTTGACCAGGATACAATCCAACTCCTTTTTGTAATAGCGCTCAAGCCCTTTTTTGGCCCTGGGTGAGGTCACAATTTGAAGCTGGGGCATCGCCTCCAACACTTTCAGAAAACTTCCGGAGTGATCCGGTTCAATATGGTTCACCACAAGATAATCTATGCGGGAAGGGTCTACAACATCCTTAATCCGGGCGAGCAGTTCCTCAGCCTTGTAATGCTTGACCATATCGACCAGCACAGTCTTCTCATCTTCAATGAGGTAGGCGTTGTAGGTTGACCCCCGTGGCGTAATATAGCCGTGAAAATAGCGCAAGTCCCAGTCTATCGCGCCAACCCAGTAGATTCCGTTTTTTAATTCAACCGATTTCATGATGACCTCCTGCTGTAAAGTATCTTTCCCTACCTTAATGTTTCCCGCCGTTAAAACATTGAGTCACAGGCTTCCCTGGAACATTAACTATTTCTCCTGGTTAAAAAATGCATATCGATAACCTTCTGTTTAAAATATACCAAGAAAATTAATTGGCCCTTACAAAAAGATTAAGAAACTATTAAAATGCCCTTCATCTATAAAATGAATCCTGCACAGCGGCTATCGAAAAATGCGCAAAGAGATAAAAACCAGGCAAGCAGGGAGCCGGAGAAAAATGACGTATAGGGGACATATTTGTCCCCTATACGTGTAAAATAACCAATTTTTTCAAGTTAAATTTGCAAATGAATTTGTACCTGCAATTTTAGAAGCTGACCTCTTTTGAGGAAACCCGGTCAAACCAATGTGGCTCGTCAGCAATGGTCCGGTAGATTTCTTGCCAGGAATAGGTACGATAAATCAGCCCCGGCAGGACACCCTGATTGTAAGGGGCATCCATCAGAAGCACAGGAACTCCAGCCGCGCTTACTTCTACGCTGATTTTGAGCGTGTCCTCAATCAGTACGTTCAGGTCGCTGGTAAGGCAGGCCTCTCTTTTATCATGGCTGCCCAGGAGCAGGATCTCATCGTAGGGCAGGCTGTTCTTATGCAACCAATCTCTGGTTTCCCTGCCGTATTTTTCATCCCTGGCGGAAACAATAAAAATATCGTGGCTTTTCTTGATCTGGTTGAGGTAATATGACGCCCCGGGAAGCGGCGGGGGCGAAGTCATTAAAAACCTGCCCCGGTCATGTAGAAAGCCGAGCAGCTCTTCCCCGGTAATCCCGTAGGTCCGGCATACGTCCTGCAATTGTATTTGTTGCAGGCTTTTATTCTGTTTAAAATAATCGTTAAGCTCTTTAACCCATAGGGGCAGACTGTCTGCCAGAACCCCGTCTATATCAACGCCAACCCTCATCTGGTCCCCCCACCTGTTGATAAAATTTCTTTCATCAGTATATTCTCCTGCCCCGCTGAGATTTCCTGCCTTTGTTCAACAGGCATCCAGATAAACACAGAGTAGTTTTCCATGCCGCTATTGCGGGCACAGGCAGAGGATCAAAGCTTAGCAATGTGGGTGCGATTTCAATGGCACACGGCGCACCAACACCAAACTTGGGCATCTAAACTTTTGTGCGAATGAATTCGCACCTGCATTGGCTGGATAGTCGACAGCTAATCAGTAAGTAAACGCGACGGTCCCGATGATACCGCTCAAAGGCCTGGACCACAGCCATTTATTTGTTACATAGGTTGCGAAGAAATAAACTGCTCCATTGGTAGGATCCCAACCATTGAGGGCGGCTTTGGCCGCCCGAACTGAATCGGGAGTAGCCGGCCTTTCGATCCAGCCGTTCATCACCGGCTCGAACTGGTAGGTACCGGAATCGTACTGATAAATTACATCATATATTGATTTGGGAAAATTGGCGTCCCTGGTACGGTTCAAGACAACCGCTCCAACTGCCAGCTTACCGACATAAGGCTCAGCATCAGCCTCCGCGGTAATCAACCGTGCCAGCAGGTCAACTTCCCAGGCCGAAGCCCTCGTAGTCAGACCGCCCCTGCTGACTTCACTGCTTCCCCCGTAGGAAGAGGGTATATACAAGTCCATACCCTGGTAGAGATAGTCGCTTTCCAGCCCGTTGGCCGACATGATTTCCTGGTAATTCACGCCAAACTTTGAGCCAATCTGGTAAAGAGTGTCACCCGACCGGACTATGTATGACTGGCCGCTCTCTGGAATATCGAGTTTCTGGCCTACTTCAATTAACGTACCTGTAATTCCATTGGCTTGAGCCAGGGCATCAACAGAGACTCCGTAGTTGCGGCTGATAATGTAGAGACTTTCCCCCTTGGTAACGGTATGGCTGGCGGCAAAAGCCGCAGTGGGAAGAATGAGGGCTCCGATTAAAATAAAAAAGCCCATGAGCACACGGGTAACATTTGACATATGTGTCCCTCCTTAAGCCTCCGGGGTTAGTTTACGGGTTTGGGTTTAGAGGGTACCCTACCAATTCGGTCGTCGGCAGTCGGAGGTCGGAAGCCGGATCGCTTGTGGAATTTGCTAAAGCGAATTCCTTCAAATATTGACTTTTTGACTGCCGGCTGCTAACTACCTTTATGGATTCACCCATTTAAATAAGTCCCCCGTACCCCGCTATACGGGGATTCGGCGTTTTTTCAATTATACCCGCCATCACACCTGCTTGACCATGAACAAAATTTAGCAATTTGCCCACAGCTCCAACCACATTCCCAAAAAAATAACCCCCATTAAGGCAATGTCATTAAGATAAGCAAAGAGTCGGCAAGGCAAAAGAGCATCATGAGGGCAGAAGAGCTTATCAGGATGCTCTTTTCTCTTAGGGAAGCTGAAAAATGCATGCAAATGAAGCAGATCGTGAAA